>NZ_JBHURV010000037.1:16960-87797 GCF_042673865.1 Streptomyces sp. NPDC056987 | reverse complement strand
TGGACGGGACCCCGCGGGCGTACGGATCCGGTGGCCGCGGCGGAGCCGTCCGCCGTACGGGGCGGGAGCCGATCGGCCGCGCGGCGGGCCGAAATCGCCGCAGAAATTGCTGTGTACAGCTATACGCCCCGCGTAAAGCGTGCCGCCACGCGTCGTCCCCGCCGCAGGGAGCGCCTCTCGGCAACGCACCGGTTCCTTGCCCGAAATACGGTCGGCACACGGCGGCCGGCACGCGGCCCACGCCGCGGATCACGGGGGGCTTCACCCGGCCGCACCGGACCGGACCCCGGGGCTCCGGCCACTCCCGGGCCCGCGACGGCCCTCTCGCCAGGCCCTCATCTGGGCCCTCATCTGGGCCCTCATCAGGGCTCTCATCAGGGGTTTCAGCGGGGGTTTCAGCGGGGGTTCGCCCCGAGCGCCGGGGCCGCACATGTCGGGGCGGGGCGGACATGTCGCCTCCGCCCCGCCCCGCCCCCCATTCCCCCTCTTCCCCCGGCTCCGCGCCCCCGTAGCCCCCGTTGTTCTCCATACGTTCAGACAGTCGTCCGGCATGACACCGTGCTGCTAAGCGTCAACCTTCTCGCACGCTCCGTCAACAGTGCGTCGCCCCGCGTGATCGTTCCCGGGTGATCGCCGACTCCACCGCGCCCACCCGGTCCGCGAGCACCCCCAGCGCCGCCACCGCGCGCGTCAGCGGGTCGTCCGCCGGGCCGCCGAGCGCCGCCGACCGTACGTACGCCGCCTTGACCGCCGCCCACCGGGCCGCCCGCTCCGGGTCCAACGCCCCGCGCAGCTCGGCGAGTTTGAGGAGGTTCGCCTCCGCGCCCGCCGTCAGAGTCTGGGCCTCGCCCGCGTAGTGGTCGGCGACGACCGCCGCCACCTCTGCCTCGTTCATCACCGCGTCCAGCCGGGCCACGATCTTGTTCATGTTCCGGTACGAGCCCTGCAGCAGGAACGGCGGCTCCGTACGGGACGCCTCCGCCTGCGCCGCCGACGCGATGTACGCCCCGTTGACCGCGAGAACCGTCGCGCGCGCCGTCAGCACATGCCGTAGCACGGCGAGGATCTGCTCCGACTCGGCCGGTGCGTACGGGTGGCTCAGCCGGTCCGCGCGTGCCGTCGGGTCGCCCGCCGCCAGCCGTACGAAGAGGTCGAGATCGGCGCGGTCGCGGGCGGCGAGCGGGGCCAGCACCGGGTGGGAGGTGAGGGCGTTCTCCACGAAGCTCAGCGCGAAGACGTCCTCCTTGCCCGTCAGCACCTCGCCCAGGTTCCAGACGTCCGCGCGGTTCGCGAGCATGTCGGGGATCCGGAAGCGGTGTCCCGATTCGGTGTACGGATTGCCCGCCATGCACACCGCGAACCGCTTCCCGCGCAGGTCATAGCTGCGCGCCCGCCCGTTCCGGACGCCTTCGATCCGGCGCTGCGCGTCGCACAGCGGGATGAACTGCTGCAGGAGTTCGGCCGAGGTGTGCTGGATGTCGTCGAGGTGGAGGAGGGTGTTGTTGCCGCTCTCCAGCGCGAAGTTGATCTTCTCGACCTCCTGGCGCGCGGTCGCGTTCGGCGCCTGCTCCGGGTCGAGCGAGGTGACGCCGTGGCCCAGCGCCGGTCCGTTGATCTTCACCAGGACCAGGCCGAGGCGGTCCGCGACGTACTCCATCAGCGTCGTCTTGCCGTATCCCGGCGGGGAGACGAGCAGCAGCAGCCCGTGGGAGTCGGTGCGCCGGCTCTCGCCCGCCGTGCCGAGTTGCTTGGCGAGGTTGTCGCCGACGAGCGGCAGATAGACCTCGTCGATGAGCCGGTTGCGTACGAAGGAGGACATGACGCGCGGGCGGTGGTCGTCCAGCCGCAGCCGGGCCCGCTCGGCGGCGACGAGGGCGCCCCGCCGGCGCTGGTACTCCCGGAAGCCGGGGGCGACACGCTCGCGGAAGTCGGCCGTACGGGTGAGGAGTTCGTCGATCCGGACGGTCAGCCGGCGGCGCTCGATCCTCGGGTGGGAGCCGAGCAGTCCGTCCACGGTCACGCCGAGCGGCGCCGCCGAGTCGTGGCGGACCAGGCCGGGGCAGAGCTCCACCGCGACGGCCTCCGCCAGGTCGCCCTGGAGGCCGGTGCCCTGGAGGCCGGTGCCCTGACCTGCCAAGGAGGCTGCCGGGGAAGCCGCTGCCGCCGAGGCCGCCGCCTCGGGATCCGTTGTCGCCGTGCCGTTCGACAGCGCGTACGCCGACAGCCAGTTCTCTACAATCTGGCGCTTCGTGTCAAGGTCGTCGCCGAGCCCGGCCAGATCGTCGTCGTACGCCGAGGTGCCCACCGCGCGGCGGAACGCGTCCAGCAGCGTCCGGGCCCCCGCGCCGGTGACGAAGCCCTCCGGGCCGCTGGTCAACTCCTCGAACAGGTAGGCGGCACTCCGCGCGCCGCCGCCGTACGGGGCCATCACCCCGGCCAGTTCGGCCTGGAGCGCCGCGATCGCGGGCGCGAGGCCGAACGTCTCCCGGGCGCGCGCCATCGACACCGCGCGCCGCGTCCACGCCTCCCGCGCCTGCTCCGTCGTGCCGTGCGCCCAGAAGAGCTGCGCGGCGGCGCGGTCCCCGGGCGGGAAGCGCAGCAGCCCGGCCCCGGCGTGCAGCCGCAGCAGTGCGCCGAGGATCAGGGTGGCGTCGTGGTCGTGGACGCCCCGCTCGTACCCCTCGTCGTACGCCGACTCCGCCGACCGCCGTACGAAGTCGCCCAGTGCACCGAGTTCACCCGGGTCGCCCTGGTCGCCCTGGTCGCCCGGCTCCGGCAGACCCTCCGGGCCGTGCTCGGCCAGCAGCCGGGCCGCCAGGTACTCCGCCCGGTAGACGTCCGCCGACTCCGAGGGCAGGGTCTGCGTCCAGTACGCGCGGGTCGCCGCGAACTCCGGGTCCGTGACGGGCGCGCGGTAGTCGGTGCCGGTGAGGGCGAAGGCCAGCCCGCCCCCGGCCTGGCTGCCCCCGGCCGGGCCCACTGAGCCCTCCGTGTCCTCGGAGCCCGCCGTACCGTCCGGTACGAGGGTCAG
This sequence comes from Streptomyces sp. NPDC056987, assembly GCF_042673865.1. Taxonomy (NCBI): domain Bacteria; kingdom Bacillati; phylum Actinomycetota; class Actinomycetes; order Kitasatosporales; family Streptomycetaceae; genus Streptomyces; species Streptomyces sp. NPDC056987. The sequence continues at coordinate 84,766 of NZ_JBHURV010000037.1, read as the reverse complement.
CTCCAGCGGCTGGGTGTTCACCGCGAAACGGTGCCGGCCCAGACGGATCAGGGCGCCCCCGTCCGCGTACAGATCGGCCCGGTCGCGCAGGGCGCGCGCCGCCTCCTGCCGCGCGGCCTTGAGCCGCCCCTCCAGCTCTCCCGCCCGGACGCTGTCGCCGAGCCCGCGCAGCTCCGCCACCGTACGGCGGACCTTCTCGGCCATCGGGTCGGAGGCGAAGTACGTGCTGATCGCGTCCGCCGAGCCGAGGGTGGCCGCCCGGCGGGCGATGGTCTCCAGCACCCGGGCCGCCGACCCGGCCAGCCGCTCGGCCCGCCGGGCCCGCGCGTCCTGGAGGCTCTGCTTGCGCGCGGCGAAGGCGTCGTGGACCTCGGTGCGCTTGGCGGCCAGCTCGGCGAGGAAGTCGTCCGACTCCGCGAACCGCGCCTCCAGGTCCTCCACCCGGAGCAGCAGCGCCGCCATCTGCTCGTCGCAGGCCTCCGGGGTGTCCGCCACCGCCATCGCACCCGCCACCGCCTGCCCCAACAGGGCTGTCTCGGCGGCGAATTCGGCCCGGCCCTCGTGGTCCAGCAGCTCCCGGCGGCGCGCTTCGAGGGTGGCGCGGGCGGCGTTGACACCGGCCAGGACCTCGGCGATCCGCTCCAGGATGGACGTACGGACGGTGGCGTCGCCGATGTCGAGCCCCGCCACCACCTCCGTGACGGTCCGCAGCCCGGCGGCGAGTTCGTCCAGACGCGCGGTGACGGGCGCCGCCTCGGCGACGGTGGCGAGGGCGTCACCCTCGGCCGTCAGCTCCGCGATGGCCTCGTGGTACCCGGCGAAGGCGTCCGCGCCCCGGAGGAACCCCACCGCGCGCTGCGCGAACGACGTGAGGTCGCCCGTCAGTTCCGCCGCGAGCGCGTCGACGGCCCTGGTGTCCGCGTACCGCCGCTCCTTGAGGGTGAGCAAGTGGCCGTGTGCCCGGCGGAGTTCGGTGAGCCGCTCCACCCACCCGGCGGCCGTGCGCGGCGCCTCGCCGCGCGCCCGCCGTACCAGCGCCGCGATCCCGGCGGCGGACTCCGCGAACGCCTCGGCCGCCTGCCGTGTCAGCGCCGTCACGGTCTCGAACTCGGCCAGCACCTGCCCGGCCGTGGCCCGCACCCCGGCCAGCGGCTCGCGCAGATCGCCCACGTCCGGGTCGCCCAGCCAGTGGTACGTGTCGGTGACCCGCACACAGGCGGCGAGCAGCGCCCCGTACGCCTCCGTGGTCGGGGCGGGGGTCTCGGTGACGGAGCGGGCCAGCGAGAGGCAGTCGGAGATGCCGCGCACCAGCTCGGCGTTGCCGATGCGCGCCAGCGGCCCGTCCCCGGCGGGGGTCGCGGCGGCGTACGTGTCGGAGACGAACGGCGAGCGCCACAGCTGCGCCGGATGGACCCGGGCGGGCTCCTCCGCCTCCCTCGCCGCCGCCGGGGCGGAGCGGAGGGCGACGAGCGTGCCGTCCTCGAAGAGCGCGTGGCCACGGCAGAGGAGCGGCGCGGCGGCCTCCTCGCGGATCAGGTTGTACGGGAGGAGCAGCCCCCGGCCCCGGACGCGGTCGTGGAACGCGTACAGCACGTCCTCGCCGTTCGGGGAGCGCAGCTCGCGCTCGAACTCCATGCCCTCCGTGTCGAGTTCGAAGGTCTTGTGGGCGCCGGTGGCGAGGACCCGGCCGCCGGGGAAGATGATCCCCTGGTCCTCGGGGAGCCGCCGGCACGCCTGCCCGACCCCGTCCAGCCGCAGCGCCGTGCGCGTCGCGGTGTGGACGACGAGATGGCGCGGGGTCTCCTCCTTGTACGGGCGAACGCGCAGCAGCGTCAGCGCGCCGGCCGTCGCGTACGCGATCTCGGCGTCGGCCAGGGACTGGAGGGGTTCGGTGACCGGCTCGCTGTACAGGGGCGTCGCGTCCGGCCCGCCGTCCTCCCCGCTCCTGACGGTGAGGAGACCGCCGACGGTCGAGACGCGGAGCCGGCCGCCGTCGACGGAGACGTACGGGTGGCGTCCCGGGACCTGGTCCTCGCGGGTGGTGGGCGTCCATGTGAAGTCGTGGGCGGGCGGCAGCACATGGTCGCGCTCGCCGCGCGCGTCCAGGAATTCGACGGCGGTGCCGTCGCCTTCGGCGGAGAGCGCCCAGCGCAGGACGCGGACGTCGTCGGCGCTCTCGCCGGTCCGGAAGACGGCGAGCAGCCTGCCGTCGGCGATCCGCAGCCGGCGCAGCCGCGCGTCGCGGAAGTAGCGGTACAGCTCCGCGAACTCCTTGACGAAGCGCGGGTCGTCGAGCAGCCCCGGCACGGCGTCCTGCGGCAGCGGGTTCAGCTCGCGGTCGTACAGGGCGAGGACGTCCCCGACCTCGACCACCGCCCCGGCGCCGCCGCCCGGCCGCCCGTGGTGGCCGAGGAGCAGCGCCCCGCCGACGGCGACGATGTCGCGGGGCACGCTGGGCCGCTCGGTGCGCAGGTGCGCGGTGCCGGTGAGGGCCAGCTCGGTGGAGCCGAAGGCCGCGACGCGGCGGGAGTTCAGCTCCCCGGCCCGGCGGGCCAGCTCCCGGGCCTGCGCGCCGAGCCGGTCGCGCAGCACCTCGTACGTTCCGGGGTCCACGGCGCCGTGCGAGCCGGAGCCGGCGGCCTCGCGCGGACTGGGGTCGGCCGCTCCGTACGGGCCGAGGTCCGCCGCTCCGTACGTACCGGCGCCCGTCGTGCCCGTACCGGCGCCCATCGTGTCCGTACCGGCGCCCGTCGTGCCCGTACCGACGCCCACCGCATCCGTACCGGCGCCCGTCGTCCCCGCGCCGTTCCTGGCCTCTCCGGCCCTGGTTTTCATCGGGCTGTTCACTTCCCCGCACCGCCTCGGACTGCTTCCGTACGCGCGCCGCATCCGTACGCGTACGCGCGCTGCTCATGACGTGCCCTGCTCATGGGCGCGCGCTGTTGACGTACGCACGCCGCTCATCGGCGCGCGTCGTGGCGCGCGGACCCGGAACCGCCGACCCCCGTGCGGCAGCTCCGGACCCGCGCCCCCCTGAGACCGGAGCCTCAGGCCGGGACCGCGCCGTTCCGGGCACCGTTCCGGACACCGTTCGGTGCTCCGTCCGGTGCTCCGTCCAGCGCGGCGAGCGGGGTGTCGGCGAGGCCCATCCGCTGGACCTGCTCCAGCAGCCGGCCGAGCTGGCCGGTCGCCGCGGCGTCGCCGCCACCGGAGTTCATCAGCTTCATCAGCAGCGCCGACACCGTCAGGTTCTGTACGTCGGCCGTCGAGACCGAGCCGAGGATCCGCGTCAGGTCCTCCGGGAAGCTGGCCGTACCGTCCAGCCACGGCTTCCCGAGCGCCTGCGCCGTCTCCGAGTGCCGGACGAAGCCGTCCAGGCTCTTGCCGAGCGAGATCGACGACACGAGCCGGTCGAAGAAGACGGAGTCGCCGCCGACGATGTTGATGTCGGAGTTCTCCAGACCGGTGGCGAGGATCGTGGCCTGCGCCTCCGCGACCTGCCGCTGCGCGTCCAGACCCGCGAGCCGGATCTCCTTGTCGGCGGCGAGCCGCAGCCGGTACTCCTCGTGCGTACGGGACGCGTCGTCCAGCGCGGCCATCGCCGCGGCCTTCTCGGTGAGCCCGGCCGCCTCCGCCTTCAGCTTCTCGCCGATCATCGCGGCGTCCGCCGCGGCCTGCGCCTGTGTGCCCTCGGCCGCCGCGAGGGCCTTCAGCCTGGCCCCCTCCGCCTCGGCGCGCAGCCGTGCCTCGGCCGCGCCGGCCTCCGCGATGCCCGCCTTCTCGATGACGTCCGCCTCCTTGTCGCGGACCTGCACCGCCGCGAGCCCGGGCGCCGCCGTCTCGGCCTGGATGCCCTCCGCGAGCCGCAGCTTGGCCTGCGAGTCGAGGTCGGCGGCCTTCAGCCGCGCCTCGGCGAGCGTGAGCTGCTCGGCCGCGTAGTGGCGGGCGGCGACCTCGGCGGCCTCGGCCGCCTTGATGTCCTTGACCAGCTTCTCCTGGGCCTCCGCCTCGGCGGCGATGATCACCGACTGGCGGGTGCGCTCGGCCTCTTCGACGATCCGGAGCTTCTTGATCGACTCCTCCTGCTCGGCGACCGTACGGTCCACGGCGATCCGCTCGCGGATGACATCGGCCACCTCGCGGCGCTCCGCCTCGACCTCCTTGTCCTTGGAGATACGGCTCAGCTCCGTCTCGCGCTCACGCCCGATGACTTCCAGGACGCGGTCCTTCTCGATGCGCTCGTTCTCGACGGCGATGACCCGCTCGCGGTTCTTCTGCGCCACGGCGATCTCGCGCGCCTGGTTCTCGCGCTGCACGCCGAGCTGCTCCTCCGTGCGGAGGAACGCGGTCTGCGCGCCGAGCCGTTCCTCCTCCTGGACCTTGGCCGTCGCGGCCTCCTCGCGGGCGCGGAGGGTCTCCACCTCGCGGTGCTGCTTGATCTCGGCCTCGGCCTGCCGGCGCTCCAGCTCCAGGATGGTCTCGCGGGCGTCGACGTTCTGGCGGGTGATCTCCTTCTGCTCCGTACGCTGGAACTCGTTGGTGCGTACGTGCTCGACGGCGGTCAGCTCGGTGATCTTGCGGATGCCCTGGGCGTCGAGGATGTTGGCGCCGTCCAGCTGCGCCATCGGGGTCTGCTCAAGGAAGTCGATGGCCGCGTCGTCGAGGTGGTAGCCGTTGAGGTCGGTGCCGATGACGCGGATGATCCGGTCCCGGAACTCCTCGCGCTTGGTGTAGAGGTCGACGAAGTCGAGCTGCTTGCCGACCGTCTTCAGCGCCTCGGAGAACTTCGCGGCGAAGAACTCCTGGATGGCGACCTTGTCGCTGGCCCGCTCGGTGCCGATCGCCTGGGCGACCTTGATGACGTCCTCGACGGTCTTGTTGACGCGGACGAAGAACGAGATGTGGATGTCGGCGCGGATGTTGTCCTGGCAGATCAGGCCCTCACGGCCGGTTCTGCGAATCTCGATGATCTTCACCGAGATGTCCATGTACTCGGCCTTGTGCAGCACCGGAAGGACGACGGCGCCCGTGAAGGTCACGTCGACCTTCTTGGTCTTGGAGATGATCAGCGCGCGGCCCTGCTCCACCTTGCGGAACAGTCGGCTGATCACCAGGAACAGCGCGATGGCGATGAGCAGGACGACGGCGACGAGCACGCCGAGGCCCAAGGAGATGGCATCCATGAGGAGTCCTTGAGAACGTGAGAAAGAGAAGCGAGCGTGAGTGAGGCGACTGCGGCAGTCGCGGCGAGCCGGGGCACCGGAGGAGGCACGGCCCCCGGATCACGGTCAGCGGTGGGCCGGCGGAGGGTGTCGGGCGGCGGACGGGTGTCGGGCGGCGGGACGGTCAGGCGGCGGAGCGCGGGTCGAGCGCCGGGTCGTACGGGGCGACCCAGAAGAACTCGCCCTCGGCGTCGAACGCGTACAGCAGCCCGGTCGACCCGGCGCCGAGCGCCCCGGCCTCGCCCTCGCCGGCCGGGCCCGGGTCGGGACACCTGACCTGGACGAGCGCGGTCGAGCCGTCGGCCGCCGCGACCTCGGCCTGACCGAAGTCGGCGGAGACGGAGCCGGTACGGATCGTGCAGGTCAGCCCGATGAAGTCCAGCCGGGACGGCGGCGCCTGTTCAGGCACGAGGTCGCGCAGCCGGCGTACGAGCAGCCGGGTCACACCCCAGGCGATCAGCACGGCCCCGACGAGCACGACGCCCGACCAGAGCGTACGGGCGCCCCCCGGCTCCACGGAGCGGCGCACCGGCACCGACCCGGCGAGGCTCGCGAACCAGGCCGTGGCGACCAGCACCGACACGGGCACGGTGACCGGGACTCCCCCGGTCAGATGCGAGGAGAAGGCGTCGTGTTCGGCGGCGCCGACGACGACCAGCAGCCAGAAGCCGATGACGACGAGGAGCGCGGCGCCGAAGAGGACGGCGGGAAAGCCGAGAGCGGCGTCGAAGAACTCACTCATCGTCCACACCCCCCGGTGTCCGTCCGTGCGGCACCTACCCGGGTGCCGGAACACGCTTCCGTGTCCCGGCACCCGGGTCTGTCCCCCGCTTGCGTTGAGCCCATTCTGAACTGCGGGGGCATGTGCGCGCATTGCCGGATCCCGGCAATCTTTACGTTTTCTTAATGCCGGGCGCGTGCACCGAGGGGTGGGGCCTACGCACGGCGAGCCGCCACCCGGACGGGCGGCGGCTCGTGGTGGTCCCGGCGGGCCCCATGGCGGTGAGGGCGGCCACCGCCGCCCTCACCCGGGGACCGTCAGGGATTCTCGATGGTGATGAAGGGGTCCCACTGGAAGTACCCCTGCAATTGCCGGTGGCGGTCCAGGATCTGGAAGTAGAAGTGGTACACGACCTTGCCGGCCTTTTTGACGGTCGTCCGCCAGTAGTGGTCCTCGTAGTTCTGCGTCACGAAGTCCGGCCTGCCCTCGGACCCCTCCTTCGGCATCGGATAGACGCCGTCGATCACCTCGATCTCCGGCGTCCTGATGAGAGTGTGCCCGCTGTCGCTGCTCACGTACCGGTAGAGCAGCGCCTTGTAGTCGCTGCCGAGCGAGATCGTCGTCTCCCGCCACCTGATGCTGTCGCCCGGCTCGGCCCGGAGGTTCAACTCGGCCCCCGAGTTGCCGATGATGTGGTCGTGACGCGTCGTCATGTAGATCAGGTCGTGGTCGACCTGCGTCGGCACGTCGGGGTTCCTCGACGCGTTGGGATTGCGCTCGACGATCGTGGCCGCGTCGAATGCGATCAGTACGTTGAGATCAGCCATTTCCTGCCCCTCTCGAACACAAGAATTCCCTGACAAGGCTGTCCTGGGATACCGCTCCTGCGCGCCCCCCTTTCGCCTTCACCCGTCGTGCGCACGGCGCGCGGCCCGTCAGCCCGTCGTCGCCGAGGAATGCGGCACCTTGTACGCCATCGCCCGCGGGTAGTCGTGCCGACGCAGCCGGACGCGGACCAGCAGGGGCCCCGCGTTGACGGGGTCGGCCGGGTCGGCGAGGCGGGCCAGCAGGTCGTCCAGCTCGGCAGCGTGGGAGATGCTGACGCCGGTCGCCGGGGTCTCCTTGCCCGCGAAGACGTCCGCGAGGCGGTCGTAGTGCCACGGGTGGAGGACGTTGTAGAAGTCCGGACTGTCAGTGCTGTTCGGGCTGTCCGGGCCGTCGGCGCCGTCCGGTTCTCCGGAGCCCCGCTCCGCGTAGTAGGACGGGTGCACCAGCATCTGCTCGATGCCGTAGAAGTGCCCGTTGTCCATGACGAACACCACCGACCGCAGCCCGAGTCTGGTGTGCGTGGAGATCTCCTGGCAGGTCTCCTGGAAGGCGCCGTCCCCGACGAACACCATCGGGCGGGCGTGCCCGCGCTCGGGGGCGAGCGCCGCGCCGGTGGCCGCGCCGACCGACCAGCCGATGGACAGCCAGCTGATCTGCGACAGGAAACCGCCCGCGGGCAGGGCCAGGTTCATCGAGCCGATGAGGGAGAACGCGGCGTCGGAGACGACCGTCCACTTCTGCCGGGTCTCCTGGCCCAGGAAGTGGTTGATCCGGTCGAACAGGCTGTCGTAGGTGAGCCGTTCGGTGAGCCGTTCGGTGTGCCCGGACGGCGAGCCCGCGACGCGGAGCGAGGCGCGGTGGTGCTCCAGGTCGGCCGGGCGGTCGCCGGGCGCCGCGTGGTGGGCGTGGGCCTCGGCGTAGTAGTCGGCGTCCAGTCCCCCGGATCCGTAACGGTTCACCAGCGCGTCCTGGAGGGCGGACAGGAGCGGTTCGAGCTGGACGTCGGGGAAGTACGACGTACCGACGCTGACGCCGCCGTTCGCGGCCATCACCCAGTCCTCGCCGACGTACTGCTCGCCCCCGAGGTTCTTCGACGTGGACCAGGCGCCGAGCCCGATCCGGCAGGTGGCCCACTCCTTGAAGATCCGGTGCACGTCCGGATGGCTGGCCTTACCGTTGTAGACGCCGTGGAACTGCGGCAGGTCCTCCCCGACGACGGCCTTGGCGCCCACGGTGGTGCAGTACGGCACCCCGGTGGCCTGCACCAGGTCGGTGAGGCTCCCGCCGAGCCGGAACCGGTCGATCTCCTCGCCCGCCCAGACGATCGGGCGGGGCCTGCCGTCCGGACCGGGATGCGCCGCGATGAGGGCGAGGACCGCGTCCACGGCCCGGTCCAGCATGGGCTGGTTGCGCGCGCCGAACGGCCGCTCACGGGCGAGGATCGGCCCCTCGGGCTCGGGGCAGGGCTCGTCCCACAGGTCCTCCATGACCTCCAGGTAGACCGGCCTGCGCTCGGAGAGGCACGCGGTGAGCGCGGCGTCGATCTGGCCGGCGGCGAGCCCCGGGTTGGAGATGACCCGCGCGTCCACGGTGACCTGCCGGTAGACGTCCAGGTTGCTCTCCGCGCGGGGGCTCATGTGCGAGGTGAGCATGCCGAGGGCGCGGTAGTTCTGCCACTGCTCGTACGGCGGGGAGGCGTTGATCGCGACGAGCGGGATCTGCTCGACATAGGCGCCGCCGCAGGCGTTGAGCAGGTTGAACGCGCCGACGCTGTATGTGACCGCCGCCGCGCCGATGCCGTGGATACGGGCGTAGGCGTCGGCGGCCTGGCCCGCGCCGCCCTCCGTGGGGGTGCCGACCCACTCGACGTCGCCCTCGGCGCGCAGGGCGGTGAGGAAGGGGCCGAGGTGGTTGCCGGGGACGCCGAACAGGTGGGTGATGCCCAACTCGGCCAGCCGCAGGGCGAGATAGCGGGCGACCGTGCACCGGGGGGTGGTCGCACTCACGAGCTGCCCTCCGCGTCCGGACCCGGGGTGGTGACCGGCGGGGCCTGGTGGACGTCGGTGGCGGCGCGCACGGCGCTCTCCAGGGCGCCCTCGATCCAGGCGTGCTTGAGGGAGGTGTGCTCCCCGGCGAAGTGCACGGGGCCCTCGGGCCGCGGGACGTCCAGGTGGAAGCTGGTCATCTGGTGCGCGGTGTAGGTGGCGGCCTCTCCGAAGGCGTACGGGTCGCGGGCCCAGCTCTTGGTGGCGCCCCGCCCGGTGAAGAACACCTCGATGCGCCGGCCGTGCAGGGCCTGGAGGTTGCGCAGGGCGTAGACGTACCGCTCCGCGTTCGGCATGGAGTCCCAGCGCGTGGCGTCGTCGGACCAGCAGTACGCGGCGAGCACCACACCGCCGGTGCTGCCCTCGACGCGGTGCGACGGGTAGTACATGAACCGGTTGGGGTTGTCGGCCGCGGAGCCCCCGCCGAAGCAGTGGGTGGCGGGGCGGACGGCGGGGCCGCGCAGCGGCAGGGTGCTGTTGAGCCGCCGCATCTCCTCGGTGACGCTGCTGTCCTTGACCGCGGCGCCGAGCAGTCCGCTGTCCGCCTCGACGGGCGTGCGGGCGGAGTCGGTGTCCTCGCCGGTGTCCGCGTGGGGATCCGGCCCGCCGTCCGCGCCGGCGGCCGTCCGGTAGTCCTCGTACGCGCCGGGCGCGAGGCTCTCCAGTTCGTTGCGCCAGTCGTCCTCGGTGAACTCCCACCACCGGTGGCTGAACTCCAGCAGCACCTTGGTGGCCTGGTCGTAATGGGTCTCGATGACGGCACGGCGCTTCTTGTACGACATCGAGGGGACGATCTCCACGAAGCGCAGGGCGGAGAACGGGATGGTGACGATCGCCAGGTCCCCGGTCCACAGCCGCGGCGGGGCCCCCGGGTCGTTCTCGGCGACGGTCTGCACGGCCACGCCCCATCCGTCGGGCCCGACGGCGCCGGTGCCCTCGGGGTCGGCGTCGCGGCTGGGGTCGTGGTATTCGAGGCGGATCATGCGGTGGCCGAGCCGCACCTCGTCGCGCAGACCCTGGTACAGGGCGTGCGGCAGGCGCCAACTGCCGCCGGGTATCTCCCAGTAGCGCGCGCGGGGGTTGATGTCGCCGAGGCTCAGGAAGCTGTGGAAGAAGGAGAGGTGCAGCCGCGAGGACATGTTCTCCAGGGTTCCGAGGGCCTCGATCGCCTCGTCGCTGAGCCCTGCGTAGTCGCGCAGGAAGCCGCCCATGGAGTAGCCGTCGAAGTCGTGGATCACCCGGGCCCAGCCCTCGACCCACTCGTCGAACGGTTTGTTGACGCGCTCCCCGTCGACCAGGTCGGAGTAGTAGTCGCGCACGCTCTCCAGCGCCCCGTCGACGGTCCGCACGACGGGCGCGCGGACCTCGTCGTCGGTGAGGTGGAAGCCCTCGTTGATCCGCTCGGGAGCGGTGGCGTACGCGCTGCGCCGTACCTGGACCCGGTTGGCGCGGATCCAGGAGTTGCCCAGCTTGTCGGGCTCGCGGAAGTCGGGGCTGTCGTCGCCGTAACTCCAGGTCCGGCCGGTGAAGGAGGTGTACGTGACCGGGGGGACGGGCGTGTCGGGACCGCTGCCGGTGGCGGGGTCCACGTCCACGTTGTAGAACTGGCGGCGGCCGAGCCCGAGTTTGTCGACGAGGGCGAGGACGAGCGGGTGGAAGTCGGGCAGCCGCATGGCGCCGGCCTCGGCGTACTGGGCGGGGTCGTCGAAGGGCTGGTGGTGCTTGGTGGCGCGGACGGTCTTGATGCGTCCGCCGACGCGGCTCGCGTTGGCCTCGATGATGGTGACGTCGTGCCCGGCGTCCTTGAGCAGCCGGCCGGCGACGAGGCCGGTGATACCGGCGCCGACGACGAGGATCTTCTTGCGCGGGTGGCGGGTGGGGCCGAGGTGGCCCGTGTCGATCAGGGTGTGGAGATAGCCGAGTTTGAGGTCCTTGCCGTCCGGCCCGACGAGGAGGAGTTCGCGGGCGAGCTTGAGACACGTCTGCCAGCGCGCACGGGTGGCGGAGTTGTCGCGTGGGGTGTCGGTCATAGCTGACGATCGTAGATATGAAGAAACGATTTCCCGGTTCCCCCGGAAGACAAAGTCCTAAAAGCACCGACCGCATTGCCTGACGTAATTTCGACTTGCCCGCATTTCCTTCACAAGAACCGGAGTTCCGCCAGGGGCGGAAGGGAAATGGGAACGAAGCCGGGGCAATCATTCCTCGCGGAATGAGAAAGTCCGGGGGCCTCGGCCGTGACGTCCTCACCGGACTTTCACATTCCACCGCACCCCGAAGATCTGACCCGAAAATTCGTTCTCCCTCTCGCTGGAGGTTTTCGGCCGGGAGCGCCCTGAATTCCCGGCGAACTCCGCCACCGGGCACCGATCCGCCGCCCTCGGAACCATTACGCGATCACGCGTTCGACGAACCATCGGAGGGCCGGGCGCTCGGTTCGGTTCGGGACGGGACGGGGGAAGCAGTGGCGCAACAGCGTCGACCCGTCGCCTTCAGGGCGGGCGCCGCCTTCTGGCGGGCGCCTCCGCCGGGTCGCCCCACTCTCGGGACCCCATCACCCCCTTGAACAGCTGGAGTTGGGGAACTGCCTGGCGGCCTCGTCCGTCATGTGAGGTGTCCGGGAATCAAGGAAAGGCCATCATGGCAAAGATCATCGTCGCGGCCCCGCCCATCACCGGCGAACTGACACCGCTGCTCCAACTCGCCCGAGGACTCGCCGGGCGTGGCCACCGGATCACGGTGGTCACCGGCAGCCGCTTCCGCTCGGACGTCGAGGACGCCGGCCTCACCTTCGTGCCGGTCACCGGCGCGGCCGACTTCGACGACCGCCTCCTGGACCAGGACCCCGAGCGCATGAAGCTCACCCCCGGGCCGGAGATGCTCAACTACGACTGGATGCACTACTTCGTCGCCCCCATACCCGACCAGCACGCCGTCCTGCAGCGCCTGCTGGAGCAGGACCCCGACCAGTACCTGATCGCCAACGCCGTGTGGCTCGGAGCCTTCCCCACCGCACTGGGCGCCCCCGGCCTCCGGCCCCGCCGCTGGGTCGGGGTGACGGCGGTCCCGCTCGCCCTGAGCAGCGATGACACGACCTTCTTCGGTCCGGTGCCGGTCGGTCCCGGTGACGACCAGAAGGCCGCCAACCGGGCCGCCAACGCCCAGTTCACCGCGATGATGCAGCCGACCCAGGACCGTCTCATGGAGGCCCTGCGCTCCCTCGGCGCCACGAAAGACGTCACGTCCTTCGTGGACGGCATCATCACCGTCCCCGACGCCGTAGCCGCGCTGACCGTGCCCGGCTTCGAGTTCGAGCGCAGCGACGCCCCCGACTCGCTGCACCTGGTCGGCATCCTGCCCACCCGCAGCGCCCCCGACTGGGAGCCCCCGGCCTGGTGGGCGGAGCTGGACGGTTCCCGCCCTGTCGTGGTCGTGACCCAGGGGACCCTCGCCAACGGCGACCTGTCCCAACTCGTCGAGCCGACCCTGACCGGCCTGGCCGACCTGGACGTCACCGTCGTGGCCGCCCTCGGCCGCGAGACGGACGCCCTGTCCATCCCGGTCCCCGCCAACGCGCGGGTCGCCGAGTTCATCCCGTTCGACGCGCTGCTGCCCAAGGCGGACCTGTACATCACGAACGGCGGCCTCGGCGGCACCCAGCAGGCACTCGCGGCCGGCGTGCCGGTCATCGTCGGCGGCCTCACCGAGGACAAGCCGGCCAACGCGGCGCGGGTCGCCCACCACGGCCTCGGCATCAACCTGGAAACCGCCACGCCCACCCCGGGAGCGGTGGCCACCGCCGCCCAACTGGCCCTGAAGGACGCCGACATGCGGGACAACGTAAAGAAGCTCGCCCCGGTCTACGCCGCACACGACGCCCTCGGCACCATCGAGCACCTGACCCTCGACTGACCACGCTGCGGTTACGGGGGTGATGGGAGGCGGGCGGCCGGTACGGGGCGGCACCCGGCCTCGCGGCAGCCAAGACGCGGGGACGCTCAGCCGCTCGTGCCCCGGCCGCAGCGGTCGGCCTTGGTCTCCGTCAGGAAGGTGCGCCACTGGGTGGGGGGAAGTGCAGCGACGGGCGGTTCGTGTCCTTGCTGTCCCGCACGGCACGGCCACCGTTGGCGGTGGGGGCCACCTCGACGCAGTTGTTGTTCTGGCCCGAGTAGGACGACTTTCGGTAGGGGCCCACAACCTCAAAGGTCACGACGCTGCCTTGGCATGGGCCAGGAAAGCCTGCCACCCGGCGGAAGCGAAGTGCAGGGAAGGCCGGGCGTGGTCCTTGCTGTCGCGTACGGCGCGGCCGCCGTTGGCGATGGGGGCCACCTCGACGCAGTTGCTCTCCGGTCCGGAGTACGAGGACTTCCGGTACGGACCTATGACGTCAACGGTCACGATGTGTCTTCCTTGTAGCTCCGCAGTACGCCCCGGATGAGCCGAGCGCTCGCCTCGGGTGCCAGTGCTGCCGATCGTAGTTGGTCGAATGCGTTGGAGTAAGCGGTCAGGTCGTCGGCCGCTTCAAGAACGGATGTCCCCCGCAGGTTCTCCAGCGTCACAGCTTCCACCGTCGGTTCGGAGTCGAAGCTGAAGGTAGCGAAAGCTGAGGTGAGGCTCGCCACCGGCCCTGCGGTGAACGGCAGCGCCTGGATAGTGACGTTCTTGCGTTTCCCCACCTCAAGGAGGTGCGCCAACTGCTCCCGATGAGTGTCGATGTCGACCAAGGGGTGCCTGATGATCGGCTCCCAGATGATGGCCGCGTACGTGGCTCCGCCGTCATCGATTTTCGCCTGTCGACCCATGCGCACCTTGATCAGTTTCTCAGTCCGTTCCGGGGCGATGTAATCGAAGGAGGCAGCGGTGACGGCTTCGGCGTATGCGGCGGTCTGGAGCAAGCCCGGGAACATGACGGGTTGCCAGTCCCGGATATACGTGGCGTCGTCCTCCAGCGAGATGTGGTCGAGGTAGTCCGCACGCAGATGCGCGGCATGCTCCAACCACCACCCGCGCCGCTTCGACGTCTTGGCCAACTCCTCGTACCGCGCCACCTTTTCGCGGTTCGTCTCCCCGTAAGCGGCCATGAGCAGGCGGACATCGATGACGCGGCACGTCACATGCCCGCTCTCCATGCGGCTGATCTTGGCCGCAGACGCGGCGATCACCTCGGCCGCCGCCGGCTGGTCCATCTTCGCCGCGTGCCTGTATCGCCGGAGTGCCGCACCGAGTCGCCTGCTGCGCACCGTCGGCTTCCCACCATCGGGCATGGCGTTCCCCTCTCTTCAGGTGCCTAAGTCTGCAACTCCCCAATACGGCACGGCTAGTCACTCGTTCGAGCTAATGACTGCATGCTTGCATCCAAGATGGGTTGCAACCAGGGGCCGCGCAGCCCTAGCCTCACCACACGCGCCGTCAGCGACTCGCTACGCAGCGCGAAATCGACCATGCGCCAGCCTGGGGGTACCCCATGCCCACACACCTCTTCGCGGAGCCCTTGCGCGACACCTTCCGCATTCCGAAACGCAAGAAGCACGTGCCGGCCGCACGGGCCCGTGTCAGAGAGACCCTGGAGAAGTGGGGGCTCGAACAGCTCGCCCCGGAGGTCGAGTTGGCGGCCTCGGAACTCGTCACCAATGCCGTCCGCCACTGCCGGGTGAGCTTCGCCGAGGTCGAGGTGACCGTTCATGTCGACTGGGGCGACCTGGTGTTGGAGGTCGCCGACCCGGACCGCGCCAGGCTGCCCCAGATCCGGGAAGGCCGCCCCGAGGACGAGGAGGGCGGGCGCGGGCTGCTGCTCGTGGCCGCGCTGGCCGAGGAGTGGGGGTGCCGGGAGCTGGCGTACGGGAAGTGTGTGTGGGCGCGGTTCACCCTGAACGGGCGGCCGGGGTGACGGGGCTGCCGCGCCGCGCGCTCCGGTGGCGCCGTAACCGACCACCCTCGCCCGCCACCAACGCGCCCGGCGTGCGCGGGAGGCGCAGAGGCGCGTCCGCCGTGGTCCGGGTCCGCCGCGCCGAAAGGCCGTGTTCCGCACCGGCTCGTCCTGACCCATGATGAGGTGCCGGGCGGCGGCCTCGGCGCGGCGGCGAGTGTCCCAAGAGGAGGTTCCTGGTGAGTGAGTCGAGGGAGACGGACGCCGAGGTGATCGTGGTGGGCGCGGGGCCGGCCGGCTCGTCCGCCGCCTTTCACCTGGCCAAGGCGGGCGTCGATGTGTTGCTTCTGGAGAAGTCCCACTTCCCCCGGGAGAAGGTGTGCGGAGACGGTCTGACCCCCCGGGCGGTGCACCAGCTGATCCGGATGGGGATCGACATCAACGCCCCGGGGTGGATGCGGTCACGCGGTATGCGCTGGGTGGCCGGGAGCTTCCAGGTCCATATCGAATGGCCCGGCCTGGGGAGTTACCCCGATTTCGGTCTCTCGCGCAGCCGGCACGATTTCGACGACATCCTGGCCCAGCACGCGGCAGCCGCCGGGGCACGGCTGCTCAACGGCGTGAAGGTGACCCACCCTGTGCTCGATCGCTCCGGCCGTGTCGTCGGTGTCAGCGGCGTCGGCGTGGCCGCCGGGTCGAAGGACGCCAAGGGGTCGAAGGAAGCGGAGGAGGCGACCGTGTACCGCGCGCCGATCGTCATCGCCGCCGACGGCGCCTCGGCCCGCCTCGCCCTCGCCCTGGGGCTGCAACGGGACAAGAACCGGCAGATCGCGACGGCCGCGCGCCGTTACTACCGCAGCCCGGAGCGTTCCCAGGAGGAGTATCTGGAGCTGTGGGCCGACCTCCGCTTCCCGGGGACGGACCGCTATCTGCCCGGATACGGCTGGATCTTCCCGATGGGCGACGGCCGGGTCAATGTCGGGCTCGGCGCGCTGCCGCACCGGCGGTACGGGAAGGTCGAGCTGCGGCCCGCCCTGGACCAGTGGCTGGCCCGCACCCCTCACGCGTGGGGACTGCGCGAGGAGAACGCCGAGGGCCCCGTGCGGAGCGCGGCGCTGCCCATGGGCTTCAACCGGCATCCTCTGTACACCCGGGGGCTCCTTCTGGTCGGCGACTCGGGCGGCATGATCAGCCCCTGGAACGGCGAGGGCATCGCCCAGGCGCTGGAGGCCGGCGAGGTCGCGGCCGGGAGCGCCGCACTCGCCCTGGCCCTTCCCCGGGGGCCGAAGCGGGAACGTATCCTGCTCAACTACCCCGTGGAGATGAACCGCCGCTGGGGGCGCTACTACCGCCTCGGCAACACCGCCGCCGACCTCGTCTTCAGCCGGTCGGGCTTCCAGCCGCTCCTCAACCGCTACGTCCTGGGCTCGCCGTTCCTGCTCAAGGCCCTGGCCCGGCTGCTCACCGACCTCACCGACAAGCCTTCGCGCGACACGATCGACCACCTGATCAATACGGCGGTCCGCCTCGTCCCTTCGCCACCGGTCCGGCGCAGGGCGCGGCCGGGCGGTGCGGTCAGTCCTTGACGATCACGGTCTCGACGCCCGGGAGCCCCTTGTCCCACCAGTGCCCGTAGCGCCGGTAGACGGCCGGATCGCGGCCGGCGAGCAGCGCGGACAGCTGCTCGGCCTCCTCGGTCAGACCGCGCCACACGGCCCTGTCGAGCCGGTGGAAGGCGGTCAGTTCCAGCCCGCCCGCGACCGCGCGCCACACTCCGGCCACCCGCCCGTCGACGAGCAGGCAGGGCAGCATGTCGCCGTTGCGCCGGACGACCAGGGGCCGGTACTCCGGGGGCAGCACCCGCCCTGGGATCGCGTGGGCCAGCAGCGTGCTGTCCCACATCGGCAGCAGCCTCGGCGGCGCCGGAGTGTCCTCGGCGGGCACGGTCGCTCCGGCCACGTCGAACAGGGCGGCGCGGCCCGGACCCGCCACCCGCACCACCTGGTCCCCGAGCGCGTGCAGCGCCTCCGTGATCACCGCGCGCCCGAGCAGGGTGAACCGGGCGAAGTCCGGGGCCGACGCGGGCCCGAACGCCCGCAGATAGCCGAGCAGCAGCCGCTGCACCCCGGCCGCCGCGTCCGGTACGTCCGGTGACGCGGCCCCGGGGGCCGTGGTCGAGGCGCGGTAGGCGTTCGGCAGGGTGAACGACCAGGGGCCGCCGGTCGGCGCGTGATGTATCGGCGCGTACGTACGCAGCGCCCACCACACCCGGTGCGCGTGCTCGCCGAACCGCCCCGTGACCTCTTTCTCCACTTCGGCCCCGGTGCGGGGCCGCGCCAGGTACGCGGCAAGCCGCGGGAGCAGCGCGTCGGCGTCGGTGCGGGTCAGGCCGGTCGAGGTGAAGCGCCGGTCGTGGAGCCGCGCCGACCGCAGCGTGCCGAGCATGGCGGCGTGATACGGCGCGTAGTCCTCGGCATGGACGGCGTGCAGGGTGATCCGCATGAGGGTCGCCTTCACGATCCGGCGGTCCGCGAACGCCGCGTCCAGATCCTCCGGCACGAAATCCCGCACGCGGTTCCACAGCGCCAGATACGGTGACGCGGCGGTCTGCGCCTGCACCGCACACACCCGGCGGACGGCCTCCGCCACGTCGAGGCGCCTGCGTTCGAGCAGGAGTTGACGGTCCAGGGTGGCCAGGGCGAGCTGCCGGGCGGTGAGGCTCATGGCCGGATTATGCCGCCCCTCGAACTGCGCCTCCGCGACCTCCCCCTCAGCCGTCCTCGCCTTCCGCTTCCCCCTCAAGCTCCCCCTCCGTCTCCAGGAACACCGCGCGCAGCGCCGCCAGCGTCTCCGGGTCCGGCTTCTCCCACATGCCGCGTGACTCCGCCTCCAGCAGCCGCTCCGCGATGCCGTGCAGGGCCCAGGGGTTGGCCTCCTGGAGGAACTGGCGGTTCTCCGGGTCCAGGACATACGTCTCGGTCAGCTTGTCGTACATCCAGTCGGCGACCACGCCCGTCGTGGCGTCGTACCCGAAGAGGTAGTCGACCGTCGCGGCCAGCTCGAACGCGCCCTTGTAGCCGTGGCGGCGCATCGCCTCGATCCAGCGCGGGTTGACCACGCGGGCGCGGAAGACGCGGGACGTCTCCTCGACCAGGGTGCGGGTGCGGACGGTCTCCGGGCGGGTCGAGTCGCCGATGTACGCCTCGGGGGCCGTGCCCTTCAGCGCGCGTACGGTGGCGACCATGCCGCCGTGGTACTGGAAGTAGTCGTCCGAGTCCGCGATGTCGTGCTCGCGCGTGTCGGTGTTCTTGGCGGCCACCGCGATCCGCTTGTACGCGGTCTCCATCTCGCCGCGCGCCGGGCGCCCGTCGAGTTCGCGGCCGTACGCGTAGCCGCCCCACACCGTGTAGACCTCGGCGAGGTCCGCGTCCGTACGCCAGTCGCGGCTGTCGATGAGCTGGAGGATGCCCGCGCCGTACGTACCGGGCCGGGAGCCGAAGATACGGGTCGTGGCGCGCCGCTCGTCGCCGTGTTCCGCCAGGTCCGCCTGGGCGTGGGCGCGGACGAAGTTGGACTCGGCCGGTTCGTCCAGCGCGGCGACGAGCCGTACCGCGTCGTCCAGCAGCCCGATCGCGTGCGGGAACGCGTCGCGGAAGAAGCCGCTGATGCGCAGGGTGACGTCGATGCGGGGCCGGTTCAGTTCCGCCAGGGGGACCGGTTCCAGGCCGGTGACCCGGCGGGAGGCGTCGTCCCACACCGGCCGGACGCCCAGCAGCGCGAGCGCCTCCGCGATGTCGTCGCCCGAGGTGCGCATCGCGCTCGTCCCCCAGAGGGAGAGCCCGACCGAGGTCGGCCAGTCGCCGTTGTCGGTGCGGTAGCGGGTGAGGAGGGAGTCCGCGAGGGCCTGCCCGGTCTCCCAGGCGAGCCGGCTCGGCACGGCCTTCGGGTCGACGGAGTAGAAGTTGCGGCCGGTCGGCAGGACGTTGACCAGGCCGCGCAGCGGGGAGCCCGACGGGCCCGCCGGGACGAAGCCGCCGCTCAGGGCGTGGACGACATGCTCGATCTCGTCGTCCGTGCCGGCCAGCCGCGGGACGACCTCGCGGGCCGCGAAGTCCAGGATGTCCGCCACCGGGCCGGGCAGCCCGGCGGCCACGGAAGGCACCGCCGCCGGGTCCCAGCCCGCGTCCTCCATCGCCTGGACGAGCGCGCGGGCCCGCTCCTCCGCGTCGTCGGCGGCGGTGCGGGTGGCGGCCGACTCGTCGAGGCCGAGGGCCTCGCGCAGGCCGGGCAGCGACGACGTACCGCCCCAGATCTGCCGGGCGCGGAGGATCGCGAGGACGAGGTTGACGCGCGCCTCGCCGGTCGGGGCGGAGCCGAGGACATGCAGTCCGTCGCGGATCTGCGCGTCCTTGACCTCGCAGAGCCAGCCGTCGACATGGAGCAGGAAGTCGTCGAACCCGTCGTCGTCCGGGCGCGCTTCGAGCCCGAGGTCGTGGTCGAGCTTGGCGGCCTGGATCAGCGTCCAGATCTGCGCGCGGATCGCGGGCAGCTTCGCCGGGTCCATCGAGGAGATCGCCGCGTACTCGTCGAGCAGCTGCTCCAGGCGCGCGATGTCGCCGTACGACTCGGCGCGCGCCATCGGCGGTACGAGGTGGTCCACGAGCGTGGCGTGCACGCGCCGCTTCGCCTGTGTCCCCTCGCCCGGGTCGTTGACGAGGAACGGGTAGATCAGCGGCAGGTCGCCGAGCGCGGCGTCCGGCGCGCAGGAGGCGGACATCCCGGCGTTCTTGCCGGGCAGCCACTCCAGGTTGCCGTGCTTGCCCAGGTGGATCATGGCGTCGGCGCCGAACCCGCCGTCGTGGCGGGGCGCCTGGATCCAGCGGTACGCGGCCAGGTAGTGGTGCGAGGGCGGCAGATCGGGGTCGTGGTAGATCGCGATCGGGTTCTCGCCGAAGCCGCGCGGCGGCTGGATGAGGATCAGCAGATTGCCGCGCCGCAGCGCGGCGAGCACGATGTCGCCGTCCGGGTCGCCGCCCGCGCCGACCCGGCTGCGGTCGAGGAACATCTCGCCGGGCGGCGGCCCCCAGTGCCGCTCGACGGAGGCGCGCAGATCGGCGGGGAGCTGCCCGTACCAGCGCCGGTAGTCGGCCGCGGGTATGCGGACGGGGTTACGGGCGAGCTGCTCCTCGGTGAGCCATTCCTGGTCGTGGCCGCCCGCGTCGATGAGCGCGCGGATCAGCTCGTCGCCGTCGCCGGACTCCAGCCCGGGCACGGGCCCGTCCGGCTCCGTACCGAAGTCGTACCCGTCGGCCTCCAGCCGCCGCAGCAGTGCGACGGCGCTGGCCGGGGTGTCGAGGCCGACGGCGTTGCCGATGCGGGAGTGCTTGGTGGGGTACGCGGAGAGGACCAGCGCGACGCGCTTCTCGGCGTTCGTACGGTGGGACAGCGAGGCGTGGCGCACAGCGATCCCGGCGACGCGCGCGGCCCGCTCGGGGTCGGGTACGTACGCGGGCAGCCCGTCCTCGTCGATCTCCTTGAAGGAGAACGGGACGGTGATCAGGCGCCCGTCGAACTCCGGCACGGCGACCTGCGAGGCGGCGTCCAGCGGCGTCAGCCCCTCGTCGCTCTCCTCCCAGGCGGCGCGGCTGCCGGTGAGGCAGAGGGCTTGCAGGATCGGTAGGTCGAGCGCGGCGAGCGCGCCCGCGTCCCACGCCTCGTCGTCGCCGCCGGCCGACGCCTGGGCGGGCTTGGTGCCCCCGGCGGCGAGCACGGTGGTGACGATCGCGTGGGCCTCGCCCAGGGCGGCCAGCAGTTCGGGTTCGGGCGCGCGCAGCGACGAGACGAAGAGGGGGAGGGGCCGGGCTCCGGCGTCCTCGATCGCCGAGCACAGGGTCTCCACGAAGGCGGTGTTGCCGCTCATGTGGTGGGCGCGGTAGTAGAGGACCGCGACCGTCGGGGCCACCTCCGCCACCGAATGGCCGGGCCGGCCGAAGCGCGGCGGCCTGACCTTGCGCTCCAGCCGGCCCCAGGTGGGCGCGGCGGCGGGCGGTTCGAAGCCGTGGCCGGTCAGCAGGACGGTGTCGGAGAGGAACCGCCCGAGCTGCTCCAGGTTGGCCGGCCCGCCGTGGGCGAGGTAGGCGTGCGCCTCGGCGGCGATCCCGATGGGGACGGTGGACGCCTCCATGAGCTGTGCGTCGGGCGCCTGTTCACCGGTGAGGACCACGACCGGGACCTCGCGGGCGAGGAGCGCGTCGATGCCGTCCTGCCAGGCGCGCAGCCCGCCGAGGAGGCGTACGACGACGAGGTCGGCGCCGTCCAGCAGTGCGGGCAGTTCGTCGAGCGCGAGCCGGGCGGGGTTGGCGAACCGGTACGGGACCGGGCCCCCCGCCGCGTTGGCGGCACGGGCGCTGAGCAGATCGGTGTCGGACGTCGACAGGAGCAGCAGCATGCGGCGTCTGGCCTTCCTCGGGGTCCGCGCCCCGGGCGGGTGTGGAGGACGGCGGGAGTTCCTGGCTCACCCGGCGGCCGGAGCTGCCGGGTTCACAGTGGCGGGACCGCGCCGGGTTCGCACCGGGCTTCCTCCCCATGACGCCGTCACTGGCGTGCGGCGGGCCTGACGGGCCCGCCGTCTGCATAGTAAGTGCTGAGGTCACGGGCGGGGAGGGCGCCTGGACGAGTGGGTCCGTGGCGAGGACCACGTGGGTATGCTCGCGGCCATGCCGCCCACCTCGCCAACACCCGTGAACCGGGACGAAGCCACCGCGCGCGCTCCGTCCCCGGGCGCGGTGCGCGATGCCGTACGGGTACGGGGTGACGCCGTACGGGTACGGGGTGATGCCTGCCCCGGCGCGCTGCGGCTGCACGCCGCCGACGACGGCGCGCTGGCCCGACTCCGGCTGCCCGCAGGCCTGTTGACGCATCGTCAGGCACAGGTCCTGGCGGACGCGGCGGAGCGCCTGGGCGACGGTCACCTGGACCTCACCTCCCGGGGCAACGTCCAGCTCCGGGGGCTGGACGCGGGGTGCGGCGGCGAGCTGGCGGCACTGCTGGACGGGGCGGGGCTGCTGCCGTCGGAGGCGCACGAGCGGGTACGGAACATCGTCGCCTCGCCGCTGGCCGGCCTCGACGGACTCGGCACGGGGGACGTGCAGTTGTGGGCCCGGCGGCTGGACGAGCTGCTGTGCGCGAGCGACGCGGCGACGGGGCTCTCCGGGCGCTTCCTCTTCGCGCTGGACGACGGCCGGGGCGATGTGGCCGCGCTGGGCGCGGATGTGACGTTGCTCGCACGGCGGGACGGCGCGGTGACGGTACGGACCGGGGCGAACCAGACCGGAACCAATCAGGCCAGGACGAACCATCCGGACGTACGGGGCGCGGTCGTACGGGTCCCGTACGTACGGGTTCCGGCCGCCGACGCCCCGCGCGCGGCCCTGCTGGCGGCGGAGGCCTTCCTCACCGTGGCGCGTGCGAGCGGCACGGGCGCCTGGCGCGTTCAGGACCTGCCGGCCGAGTCCGCGCGGGGGCTGTCGGCGGCGGTGACGGAGCGCCTGACGGCGGCCGGGATCGAGGCCCTGCCGACGGATTCGGGGGACGCGCGGGATACGGCCGCCCCCGGCCCGGCTCCCGAACCCGCCCCGGCCGCGGCTCCTGCCCCGGCCCCGGCTCCTGCTCCGGCCCCCGGGCTGATCTCCTCCCCCGGCGGAACGGTGGCGCTCTCCGCGTACCCGCGGCTCGGCAGGCTGAGCGTGACCCAGTGGCGGCTCCTGCTGACCGAGGGCACCGGCCTGCGGCTGACGCCCTGGCGCGGGGTGATCGTCCCCGGCCTGGCTCCCGAGGCCGCCGCCGGTCTCCTCGGGCGCCTCCGTACCGCCGGACTGGTCACCGAGCCCGGCTCCCCCTGGCTCGGCGTCGGCGCCTGCACCGGGCGGCCGGGGTGCGCCAAGGCGCTCGCGGACGTACGGGCCGACGCCGCCGCGGCCGTGGCCGTGGCCGGAGCAGCAGCGGGCCGGGGCGTGGACCGGGACGGCCTGCCCGTGTACTGGTCGGGATGCGAGCGGCGCTGCGGTCACCCGCAGGGCGACCGGGTGGACCGGGTCGCGACCGGGGAGGGCCGCTACACCGTCTCCGTACACCGAGGCGACAACGCGGGGCAGACAACGTGAAGAAGACAAAGCAGCCGTGACGAGATGAGCGAAACCACAGTGTTCGACTATGAGAAGGACGGCGCGGAGATATACCGCCAGTCGTTCGCCACGATCCGCGCCGAGGCGGACCTCGCCGGGCTGCCCGCCGACGTCTCCCAGGTCGCGGTGCGGATGATCCACGCCTGCGGCATGGTCGACCTCGTGCGCGACCTGGCCTTCACCCCCGGTGTGGTGGCCCGCGCCCGCGCGGCGCTGCGCGCGGGCGCGCCGATCCTGTGCGACGTGCAGATGGTCGCGAGCGGGGTCACGCGCAAGCGGCTGCCCGCCGGCAACGACGTGCTCTGCACGCTCTCCGACCCCGCCGTGCCCGGCCTCGCCGCCGAGTTGGGGACGACGCGCAGCGCCGCCGCGCTGGAGCTGTGGCGGGACCGGCTGGAGGGCGCGGTCGTCGCCGTCGGCAACGCGCCGACCGCGCTCTTCCGGCTGCTGGAGATGGTCGAGGCGGGCGCGCCGCGCCCGGCGGCCGTCATCGGCGTCCCGGTCGGCTTCATCGGCGCGGCCGAGTCCAAGGACGCGCTGGCCGGCCACCCCGCCGGCCTGGAACACCTGGTCGTACGGGGACGGCGCGGCGGCAGCGCCCTCGCGGCGGCGGCCATCAACGCGATCGCGAGCGAAGTGGAATGACCGAGAACCCCACGGCCCCGACGGCCCCGACGGCCCTGGCCGACAAGACCGATACGACCGACACGGCGGACGAGACCGGTGGCCTCCGCACCGGGCGGCTGTACGGCGTCGGCCTCGGCCCGGGCGACCCGTCCCTGATGACCGTACGGGCCGTCCAGGTCATCGCCGAGGCGGATGTGGTCGCGTATCACAGCGCCCGCCACGGCCGCTCCATCGCGCGCTCCATAGCCGCCGCGCACCTGCGCGCGGACCACATCGAGGAGCCGCTGGTCTACCCGGTCACCACCGGCACCACCGACCATCCCGGCGGCTACCAGGGCGCGATGGACGAGTTCTACGCGGAGTCCGCCGCCCGGCTCGCCGCCCATCTCGACGCGGGGCGCACGGTCGCGGTGCTCGCGGAGGGCGATCCGCTCTTCTACGGCTCGTACATGCACATGCACAAACGGCTGGCCGACCGTTATCCGACCGAGGTCGTCCCCGGGGTGACCTCGGTGAGCGCCGCCGCCGCGCGGCTCGGCACCCCGCTCGTCGAGGGCGAGGAGGTGCTGACGGTCCTGCCGGGCACCCTGCCCGAGGAGGAGCTGACGGCCCGGCTGGCGTCGGCGGACTCGGCGGTGGTGATGAAGCTGGGCAGGACGTTCCCGGCCGTACGGCGGGCGGTCGAGCGGGCGGGGCGGCTGGCGGACGCGCGGTACGTGGAGCGCGCGACGATGAGCGGGGAGCGCACGGGCGCGCTGGCGGAGACGGACCCGGACTCGGTGCCGTACTTCTCGGTGGCGGTGCTGCCGAGCCGCGTGGCCGCGACGCCCTTCGCGGTGCCTTCGCCGACGGCGCCCGTCGCGGGCTCGGGCTCCGGTTTCGGCTCCGGCTCCGGCTCCGGAGAGGTCGTCGTGGTGGGCACGGGCCCGGCGGGTCCGCTGTGGCTCACTCCCGAGACGCGCGGCGCGCTGGCCGCCGCCGAGGATCTGGTCGGCTACACCACCTATCTGGACCGGGTTCCGGTCCGGCCGGGCCAGCGGCGGCACGGCTCCGACAACAAGGTGGAGTCCGAGCGCGCCGAGTTCGCCCTCGACCTGGCGCGGCGGGGCCGCCGCGTGGCCGTCGTCTCCGGCGGTGACCCGGGTGTCTTCGCGATGGCCACGGCCGTACTGGAGGCCGCGTCGGCCGACCCGTACCGGGAGATACCCGTACGGGTCCTCCCGGGCGTGACCGCCGCCAACGCCGCCGCCGCGCGCGCCGGTGCGCCCCTCGGTCACGACTACGCCGTGCTCTCGCTCTCCGACCGCCTCAAGCCGTGGGAGGTCATCGCGGAACGGCTGCGCGCGGCGGCGCGCGCGGACCTGGTGCTCGCGCTCTACAACCCGGGCTCCCGCAGCCGCGACTGGCAGGTCGGCAAGGCCCGCGAACTGCTGCTGGAGCACCGCGCCCCGGACACCCCGGTCGTGCTCGGGCGCGATGTGGGCGGGCCGGAGGAGAGCGTGCGGATCGTACGACTGGCGGAACTCGACCCGGCGCAGGTGGACATGCGGACCATCCTGATCGTCGGTTCGTCGCAGACGGTGACCGTACGGCGAGGAGGAAGCGGGCAAGGGGGAAGCGGCGGCGAGGAGATCGTCTGGACCCCGCGCCGCTACCCGGAGCCTTCCCCGTCTCCGGAGCCGTCCCCGCCACCCGCCTCTTCGCCCGCCCCTTCCGAGAGGTGAGCCACCCACGCCGCCGCGTCCTCGGCGGTCTCCACAACGGTCACCCCCGACGGCACGGGCGGCCGGCGCACCACCACGACCGGAATCCCCGCCTCCCGGGCGGCGGTGAGCTTGGGCGCGGTCGCCGCGCCGCCGCTGTCCTTGGTCACGACCACATCGATCCGGTGGTGCCGGAGCAGCTCGCGCTCCCCGTCGAGCGTGAAGGGTCCCCGGTCGAGCAGGGTCTCCGTACGGGCCGGGTACGGCGGTTCGGGCGCGTCCACGGACCGTACGAGGAACCAGTGGCGGTCGAGTTCCGGGCCCGCGAAGGCGGCGAGCCCCATCCGCCCCGTGGTGAGGAAGACCCTGCGGGCCCCGCCGAGCCCGCGCAGCGCCTCGGCGGCGCCGGCCAGCGTGCCGACCGTACGCCAGTCGTCGCCGGGCACGGGCGCCCAGGAGGGGCGGCGCAGCGCCAGCAGGGGGACGGCGGCGGTGGCGGCGGCGAGGGCCGCGTTCCGGCTGATGGCCGCGGCGAAGGGATGGGTGGCGTCGACGAGCGCGTCCACCCGGTCCTCGCGCAGCCGGCGCGCCAGCCCGTCCGCCCCGCCGAACCCGCCGACGCGCACCTCCCCCGGCGGCAGCACGGGCCGGGCGACGCGCCCGGCGAGGGACGTCGTCACGCGCAGCCGCGGGTGGAGCAGTTCCGCGAGGCGGCGCGACTCGGTGGTCCCGCCGAGGATCAGCACGTGCAAGGACAACGGAACTCTCCATGACGGACGGCGTTACGGGTACGGGTACGGGGACGGGCAAAGGAGCAGGCGGCCGCGACGCCCAACTCAAGCACACCGGTCTGCGGCCCGGCTGGACCACCGGTGCCTGCGCGACGGCGGCGACGACGGCCGCGTACACCGCCCTGCTGACGGGCGGGTTCCCCGACCCGGTGACGGTCACTCTGCCGAAGGGGCAGACCCCGGCGTTCGCGCTGGCGGTGGAGGAGCTGTCCGACGGGGCGGCCATGGCGGGCGTGGTCAAGGACGCGGGCGACGACCCGGACGTCACGCACGGCGCGCTGGTCCGCGCGACGGTGCGGCTGCTGCCGGCGGGCGCGGGCGTCGTCTTCCGGGCGGGCCCCGGCGTGGGGACGGTGACGCGCCCCGGGCTGCCCCTGGAGGTCGGCGAACCGGCGATCAACCCGGTCCCGCGTCAGCTGATGCGGGCCCATGTGGCGGAGGTGGCACGGCGGCACGGCGGCACGGGCGACGTGGAGATCACGGTCGCGGTGGACGACGGCGAGGAGATCGCCCGGTCGACCTGGAACCCGCGCCTGGGCATCCTGGGCGGCCTGTCCGTCCTCGGCACCACGGGGGTGGTCGTCCCGTACTCCTGCTCTGCGTGGATCGACTCGATCCGGCGGGGTGTGGACGTGGCGCGCGCGGCGGGGCGCCGGCACGTGGCGGGGTGCACGGGCTCGACCTCGGAGAGGACGGTTCTGTCGGTGCACGGGCTGCCGGAGGACGCGCTGCTGGACATGGGCGACTTCGCGGGGGCGGTCCTCAAGTACATCCGCCGCCATCCGGTCGACCGCCTCACGCTCTGCGGGGGCTTCGCGAAGCTCTCGAAACTGGCGGCGGGCCATCTCGACCTGCACTCGGGGCGCTCCCAGGTGAACAAGGCGTTCCTGGCGGAACTGGCCTCGGCGGCGGGCGCGGACCCAGCACTGGCGGCCCGGGTCGCGGAGTCCAACACGGGCCTGGAGGCGCTGCGCCTGTGCGAGGCGGCGGGCGTGGCGCTGGGCGACGCGGTGGCGGTACGGGCCAGGGCGGAGGCGCTGGCGGTGCTGCGGGGCGCGCCGGTGGCGGTGGACGTGATCTGCGTCGACCGGGCGGGGGCGGTGGTGGGGCGCAGCGAGCCGAGCACCGGGGGCACGACGGGCGCGGCGCGGCCCTCGTAGGCCCGCGGCTCGTCCCGTAGGCCCGTAGCACCTCAGGCTCCCGCACGGGGGGGCTCACGTCCCGCACACCGGGCCCGCCGGGACGTCCGCCGCCACCGCCGCGCGGTCCTCGTCCGTGAGCGCGCGCTGTCCCGTCACCGTACAGAGCGTGCGGATCCAGGCCTCGGGGTCGAGGCGTACGGCGATCACCTGGCGGCCGTCGGTGGCCATGACCGTCGAGCCGTCGGCGGACACGGCCGGGAAGGCGCCCGCGCGCCGGTACGCCGCCCCGAAGTCGTAGGACCGCTCGTACGAGCGCTGTCCGGCGCGGTAGATCCGTACCCTCCCCGTGTCCGCCACGAGGAAGCCGCCGTCCTCGTCGATGAACTCGGCGGCGTACCGCCCCTCCCACTCACCGATCCCGCGCATCGGGCCGAGTTCCCTGCGCAGGGGATCGAGCCGCCACAGCTCCCAGACCCCGCCCGTACGGAAGACCGCCATGAACCGCCCGCCCTTGTCGAACCGGACGCCGGTCGCGCCGCCGCCGATGCCGATCCGCAGCCCCTTCACCTCGCGGCCCGCGCGGATGTCCACGACACGGACGGACGTGCCGTCGAGGACCGCGACATGCCCGGCCTCGGGGTACGACCAGGTGACGGGCTGAGCGAACGAACCGGTGCCGTCCCCGGCGATGCCCAGGTCGCGCAGGTCGACGGTGTGCGTACGCCGGCCGGTCCTGGCGTCGCGGCGTTCGACGACGGTCCCGGTGGTGACGAGGAGGTGGCGGTCGCCGTCGAACCGGAAGTCGGAAGAGGCGGTCGCCTCGACGGGGACGCTGCTGACCAGGCGGAGCGACGGCACCTCGCGGATCTGGATCTCCCTGCCGCGTACCGGCTCCGCGACGAGGGAGCCGTCGCCGTTGGTACGGAGCGTCTCCCGGCCCCATTCCGGAGACGGCCGTTCGGCCGCGGCGATTTCTTCGAACCTCTGGCCCACCCTGTCCGTCCGCAGCAGCCTCAGGGCCCCCGCCGCACTGATCGCGGTGGAGCCGTCGGGCGTGAGTGCGGCGTAGAAGAACGGTCCTTGCGGCAGGGTCTCCTGCTCGTCGGACTCCTCGGAAGGGACGGCGTTGAGGGTGACACCGGCCCCGTCGTGACTCAGCAGCCCGAGCCGGCCCTCGTCGTCCACCAGCCGTCCGTGGATCACCCGCGGGCTTCCGAGGCCCGCCGACACGGAACCCGCCGTGCCGGTCTCGCTCTCCGTACCGGCGGCGTAGAGGAACGTGTCGTCCCGGGTGTCGGCGATCTCCACCACCGAACCGGAGAGGTTCTGGGCGACGGCGATGCGCCGGCCCGTGCGGTCGAGCGCCAGGTGCTCCTTGCACTGCCTGCCGGTGTACCGTCCGCGCTCCTTCCCGTCCGCCACCTGGATCACGTGGTAGACGCCCTTCTCCTTCGCCGGGAGGACCCGGCAGTAGGCCAGCGCCGTACCGTCGCCGGACACCTGGGCCTGCGCCACCCCGGTCACCACGGTGCGGGGCGGGCGCGAGCCCTCGTACGCCAGCACGGACGTGCTGTTCGCGCGGTCCGCGTCCGGGCCCGTGGTCAGATCCGCGGGTGGCCTTCCGGTGGCCAGTACGGTGTCCCGGTCCTGGCCGAACCAGACCGCGTCGAAGCGCGCCATGCCCGCAGGCGGCGAGATCGTCCGGACGCGGGCGCTCCGGTCGGTGAGGTCCCAGACGACGATGTCCCCGTCGATCCCGGCCGCGATCCGGCTCCCGTCCGGCGAGACGGCGGCGCTCCGGACGGAGGTCCCTTCACGGGTCACCGGCGGTCCCCCGGGCGCCGTCCACGCCCGGCCGATCAGCGCGTCCGGGCCCGGCTCCGGGTCCGGGCTTCCCTCCGCGCGCACGTCGTGCCAGACCAGCGTCCCGTCCGTGCCGACGTACCCCGCGCCCGTCCCGTCCCGCGCGACCACCGGGTAGTGCGCCTTCGTGCCCGCCGGGAGGTGGACCCGCCGTACCTGTTCCGCTGCCCCTTGCCCTTCTTCCTCTTCGCCGTCGTCCCGTACGAAGAGCGTGGCCCGCCCCAGCACGCTGACGGCCAGCACCACCCGGCCGTCGTCGCTCGCGGCGATCCGCTCGATCCGGCCGAGCGCCCCCGAGAGCAGCGAGCGCGTCCGGCCGTACGCGAGGTAGCTCTGGAGCAGCGCGTCGCGCGCGGACTCCGTGGGTGAGCGGCGGTACGCGGCGACCGCGACCAGCGCCGAGAGCGCGGGGTCCGTGGTGCGCAGGTCCGTGGACGCGGCCGCCAGGGAGCGGGAGCCCGCCTCGGCCGTACGTTGCTCGGTCACCCCTGTCTGGTAGACGAAGAGCGTGCCCAGGACGGCCGCCAGCGCCAGCACCGTACCGATCACCGAGAACAGCCCGCGCCGGCGTCTGACCCGGCGCCGTTCGTGGTCCCGGCCGCGCCGCAGGAAGCCGGCGTCCGCCTCGCTCAGCTCCGCGTCCCGCTCGCGCTCCCAGCGCCGCGCCGCGTCCAGCGCCGACGCCGCCGGGAGCAGGTCGGGCGCGTGGCCGGCGGCCTCCCAGCGTTCCCGGTCGTGGCGGAGCGCTTCCCGCCAGGCCAGGAAGTCCCGGTCGCGCTCCACCCACGCGCCGAGCCGGCCCCAGGCGCTGATCAGCGCCTCGTGGGCGAGTTCGACGGTCTCCCGCCGCTCCCCGTCGAGGCCGATGACCACCAGCCGCTCCCCGGCCAGCGCGCGGGCCAGGCTCCACTCCGCCTCCCCCAGTTCGGCGCGGGGGACGACGCGGCGGGTGGCCCCGAGGCCGCCGAGCGGGAGCCGGACCAGGCGGGTGAAGAGCCGCCGCGCGATGTCCTCCTCGCCCGTGGCGCCGCCGGCCAGTTCGTTCGGTTCGTCCCGGCCGGTATCCGCCGCCCCGGACGCCCCGCGCACCTCGCGCCGCCACACGGCCTCCGCCCGCTCGGCCAACGCGCCGCTGACGCCGCCGAGTTCCTCGTACGCCCGGTGCGTGAGCAGACCGCCGTGCTGCCGTTCCCAGAGCTGGTCGAGCGTGAACTCCAGCAGCGGCAGCACCCCTTGCCCGTCGCCGCAGTCGTCGAGGATGCGCTGCGCCAGGCCGTCCGCGTACCGGACGGCGGGAACGGCCTCGACCGGCCGGACGACGGCCTCGCGCACCTGCTCGCCGGACATCGGCAGCAGGAGCAGCGACTTGCCGCGTACGGCGCGCCCGAGGCCGGGCCGGGCGGTGACCGCTTCCAGGAAGTCGGCGCGGAGCGTGGAGACGACGCGCAGCGCGGCCGGCGGCCGGGCGGGGAAGAGAACGGCGACCGCCCGCGCGACCGAAACCGGCCCGGAATCGGTCTCGGTCTCGGTCTCGGAATCGGGCCCGGAGTCACGATCGGGCTCGGGCTCGTCCGCGAGCAGTTCCTCCAGCTGGTCGATGACGACGACCAGGCCCCGTACCCCTTCCCCTTCCTTCTCCCTCTCCCTCTCGCCCTGCCGGCGCTCCGTCAGTTCGGCGAGGATCCCCGCGAGCCCGTGCTCGGCGATCTCGGCCGCCACCGCGCGGCTCTCGCTCCGCAGCGCGCCGCCGGTCAGCTCCGGCCGGGTGAGCCGCGCCAACTCCCGTGCCAGGCCGCCCAGAAGGCCGGAAGGGCCGCTCGGGCGTACCACCACGACGGCGTACCCGGCCCGCCGCAGCCGGGGCACCGCACCCGCCCGTACCACCGACGACTTGCCGCAGCCCGACGGGCCGAAGACCGTGACCACCGGGTGCTCGGTCACCAGCGCCGCGACCTCGTCGCTCTCCTCGTCCCTGCCGAAGAAGACGTCGCCGTCGGTCTCCTGGAACGCCGACAGGCCCCGGAACGGCGACGGCGGCAGCACGGCCGCCCGCAGCGACGGTACGGCGCCGAGCAGCGCCCGGGTCGGGATGAGGAAGGCGGAGGGCCGGGTACCGTCGGCGGCGACCACCATGCCGACGACGGAGGCCAGCCGTTCGTCCCACACCGGCGCGCCGCTGAAGCCGCCGCTGATCTCGTGGTTGCCGTCCACCGCCCGCTCGAACTGCAGCCACCCCGTTCCCTGCCGCGCCCGCAGCACCCCGGCGTGCCAGACGCCGTCCGGGTAGCCCGCCGGGAAGCCGAGGGCCCGTACGGGATGCCCCCACACGTCGTCGGCCTCGGTCATGCGCAGGGGTACGGAGCCGGGCAGCGGGGCCCGTAAGCGCAGGACGGCGATGTCCTCGGCGCCGGACGCGCCGCCGTCCGCCGGCCAGTGCGCCGGCTCCACCGTCGCGAGTGCCGGGGGCGCGGCCCCGGAACCGGTGCCCGGGCCGCCGTTCAGCGGCAGGTCCACCTCGACCACCGCCCCCTCCGCGGGGCGCTCGCCGGGGCGCAGCCCGAGCGCGGAGGCCACGACATGGGCACAGGTCAGGGCCAGTTCACCGGTGACGAGAAAGCCCGCGCCGACGACCGTGCCGTCATCGGGAGCCCGGACTCTCAGGACGGCGGCGGCAAGCGGTGGTTCGGCGGCGTACACGGAACTCCCCCTCGGAGCGACCCCGGACGGCGGGCAACGCCTTACAACACCCAGGACCACATGGACGTTTATTGGCTATTTATTGAACGTTTCTTTGCCTTCCCCAGAATGACGCACAGATGGCTGCCCGTCAGGTCATCACAGTGAACACGTCAAGGGGGATTTGACATGGCCACGATTGAATTCGATCACGTGAAGTACGGCAAGACGGACGCATGCGTCAAAAGCTTCCAGAAGGCGCTCATCGCCAAGGGAGGCAAGATCCCGTCCGGCCCCACCGGTCTGTACGGCCCGGAGACCAAGGCCGCCTGCACCAAGTTCCAGAAGGCCCAGGGGTGGACCGGCAGCAACGCGGACGGGCTGCCGGGGCCGCAGACCTTCGCCCTCCTCGGGCTCAAGGACGGCGGCCACAAGACGGGGAGTTCGAGCAGCAAGGTGGCCTCACCCGTGCCCGGCTACGGCACCAACGCCGGTAACCCGTACGGCAAGCCCGGAAGCTACCAGGCCGGTTTCCACACCGGCAGCGACTACCCGGCACCCAAGGGGACCAAGGTCGTCGCCGTACGCGCCGGCACCATCGCCGTGTCGGACAACAACGGCCAGTCGTACGGCACCTGGATCCACCTGAACGCCGACAACGGCAGGACCTACGTCTACTGCCACCTGTCCAAGCGCAGCGTCTCGGTCGGCGACAAGGTCAAGGCGGGCGAGAAGCTCGGCGAGGTCGGCTCCACCGGCAACTCGACCGGCCCGCACCTGCACCTCGAAGACCGGCCCAAGGGCGGCGGCTACGGGAACGTCCGCAAGCCGTCCTGGTGAACACGGCTCCGCACAGCCACGTACACCACGACGGAAAGGAAGTCTCCTCATGGCACCACCACTGTCCGCCTCGGCCTTCCTCGCGGCGCTGCGCGCCGAGGGCGTGAAGGTCAAAGAGGTCGGCGACTGGCGTACGCACAACCGCAACCACAAGGGCCTCTGGGGCCCGGTCAACGGAGTGATGGTCCACCACACCGTCACCTCGGGCACCACGGGCTCCGTGGCGATCTGCCGCGACGGATACGCCGCGCTGCCGGGACCGCTGTGCCACGGCGTCATCGACAAGACGGGCGTCGTCCACCTCGTCGGCCACGGCCGGACCAACCACGCCGGGGGCGGTGACCCGAAGGTCCTCGCGCGCGTGATCGCGGAGGACTACGGCGACCGGCCGCCCAGGCCCACCCGGGGCAACGCCGACGGCGAGGACGGCAACGCCCGGTTCTACGGCTTCGAGTGCGTCAACCTCGGTGACGGGAAGGACCCGTGGCCGGAGGCCCAGCTCGACGCGATCGAGCGGGTGGGCGCGGCGATCTGCCGTGCGCACGGGTGGAGCGCGCTCAGCGTCATCGGGCATCTCGAATGGTCCAACGACAAGATCGACCCCAAGGGGTTCGGAATGCCCGGCATGCGCGACCGGATCGCCGGGCGGCTGAAGACCACCCCTGCCAAGAAGTGAGCGTCACCGGAATGTAGTCACGCGGGGGACGGCGGGACACGGAGAAGGTATCCGTGCCCCGCCGTACCGGTGCGTGCGTGCCCGGGCGCGGACTCCGCCGTACCCGTACGAGCGCTACGAGCGCTACGAGCAGCCCGTGACGCCGTCGCTGTCGATGGCGCAGTCGCCGTCACGATCGCGCTCCGCCGAGTACAGGTGGCTGTCCCTGAACTGCTCCGCGCCCAGCGTCCTGCCCACCATGATCACCGCTGTCCGCACCACCCCCGCCGCCTTCACCTGCGCGGCGATCCCGTCCAGCGGCCCGCGCAGCACCAGTTCGTCGGGGCGGCTGGCCATCGCCACCACCGCCGCCGGGCAGTCCGCGCCGTAGTGCGGCAGCAGTTCCGCCACCACCCGGTCCACGTACCGCGCCGCCAGGTGCAGCACCAGCAGCGCGCCGCTGCGGCCGAGCGTCGCCAGGTCCTCGCCCGCCGGCATCGGGGTGGCCCGCTGGGCGACCCGGGTCAGGATGACCGTCTGGCCGACCGTCGGCACGGTCAGCTCCCGCTTGAGCGCGGCGGCGGCGGCCGCGAACGCCGGTACGCCCGGGACCACTTCGTACGGCACACCCGCCGCGTCCAGCCGCCGCATCTGCTCGGCCACGGCGCTGAAGACGGACGGGTCTCCGGAGTGCAGCCGCGCCACGTCGTGACCCTCGCCGTGCGCCCCGACCAGTTCGGCGGTGATGGCGTCGAGGTCCATCCTGGCGGTGTCGATCAGGCGCGCGTCCGGCGGGCACTCCGCCAGCAGTTCGCGCGGGACCAGGCTGCCCGCGTACAGGCACACCCGGCACTCGGCGAGCCTGCGGGCGCCGCGCACCGTGATCAGGTCGGCGGCGCCGGGGCCCGCGCCGATGAAGTACACCGTCATCGTTCTTCTCCTGCTCCTGCTCCTGAGGCCGGGGCCGGCGCCGGCCCCGCTGCCGATCCTGGGGCTTTCGTGACCGACCACTGCGTGACCGGCATCGCCTGCCGCCACCCCGTGAAGCCGCCGACCGGCACCGCGTGCGCGACCGCCAGCCGCACCAGTTCCCCGCCGAACCTGCGGTACCGGTCGGCCAGCAGCGCCTCCGACTCCAGCGTCACCGTGTTCGCGACCAGCCGGCCGCCCACGGGCAGCGCCTCCCAGCAGGCGTCGAGCAGGCCCGGCGCGGTCAGCCCGCCGCCGATGAACACCGCGTCGGGTACCGGCAGTCCGGCGAGCGCGGCGGGCGCCGCGCCGACGGCGACGCGCAGCCCGGGGACACCGAGCGCCCGCGCGTTCCGGCCGATGCGCTCGGCGCGCGCCGGATCGCGTTCCACGGACACCGCCCGGCAGGACGGGTGCGTACGCATCCACTCCACCGCGATGGAACCGGACCCGCCCCCGATGTCCCACAGCAGCTCCCCCGGCGCGGGCGCCAGCGCGCCCAGCGTGGCGGCGCGCACATGGCGTTTGGTGAGCTGTCCGTCGTGCTCGTACGCCGTGTCCGGCAGCCCGGGTACGGCGCCGAGGCGCGGCGCGCCGGGCGCGCGGCGGCACTCGACCGCCACCACGTTGAGCGGGTCCCCGGCCGGACCGGCCCATGCGTCGGCGGTGGCCGTACGGTGCCGCTCGCGCTCCGAGCCGAGCTGTTCGAGCACATGCAGCGGGCTCGGCCCGTAGCCGCGCGCGCGGAGCAGCGCCGCCACCTCCCCGGGCGTCCCGGCCCCGGCGCTGAGCACCAGCACCCGGCGGCCGTCGTGCAGCGCGGCGGTGAGGCGTTCGGCGGGGCGGCCGACGAGCGTGACGACCTCCGTCTCCTCCACCGGCCAGCCGAGCCGGGCGCAGGCGTACGAGACGGACGACGGATGCGGCAGCACGCGCAGCGCCGCCGCGCCGACGACCTCGCCGAGCGCCCGCCCGATCCCGTAGAACATCGGGTCCCCGCTGGCCAGTACCGCGATCCGGCGTCCGGCGTGCGCGGCGAGCAGGCCGGGCACGGCGGGGCGCAGCGGCGACGGCCACGCCACCCGCTCGCCCGCGCACTCCGCGGCCGGCAGCAGGCCGAGCTGGCGGGGCCCGCCGATGACCACGTCCGCCCCGCGCAGGGCCTCCCGCGCCGCGCCGGAGAGCCCGGCCCAGCCGTCCGCGCCGATCCCGACCACGGTCACCGGCCGACCCGGGGCCGACGGCACCGCATCAGGGGCCGACGATGCGGACGGCGCGGGACCAGGGGGCGGGACGCTCACTGCCGTACACCTCTGAGCTGGGAGAAGACCGACCCCGCACTCTACTGTCCGGCCGCCCGCGGCTCCCCGACGGGTGCCCCGGGCGGCACGACGGCGGCATCGGCCACCGCCCGCGGCCGGAGCATCCGCTCCGCCAGTTCCCCGAAGATCAGCCCGAAGGCCGTCCAGAGCAGCGCCTGCACCCCGAGCGACGCGAGCCGGAACTCCCACAGCAGCGCCGCGGGGAAGGACGCGGGGACGGCGTCCGCGTTGGCGGGCAGCACCAGACAGGCGACGGCGACGACGGCCACGTAACCGGCGCCCGCGGCGAGCGACGCGTTCCAGTTGCCGAGCCGGGGTGCCAGCCTTCTCCCCGCGATGACGGCGATGACCGCCAGCAGGACGCTGAGCAGGATCATCAGGAAGAACAGGGTCGTGCGCCTGCCGATCGTGTCCGGATTGCCCACGGCGGGCGGCGTCGCCGGATACTTCAGGAACGGCACCAGGTAGACGGTCGTGAAGGCGGCCCCCGCGACCAGCGCCGAGGTCGCCCGCGGCCCGAACCGGCCGATCCTGCCCAGGCTCACCGCGAAGACCAGCGAGGCGATCCCGCCGAGGGCCACCCCGTACACCAGCACACCGGTGGCGAGCCCGAACGTCGACTGGACCGGCCTGCTGACCAGTTCCTCCTCCTCTTCCTCTCCCGCTTCCCCCGCGGGTACGGGGTCCGCCGCGGCGCCGTGCTGATGCGCCGGGGCGGACCGGGTCTCCTCCTGCGCGATGGAGTCCCGTACGGAGGGCTCACCCGCGAAGTAGGCCAGCACGAACGCGAGAAGTCCGGCCAGTACGCCCGCGACCATGCCGCGGACCAGGAGGTTTCTGACGGTGAAGGCATGCATGCGCGTCATCTCCGCTGTCGCTGCTGTTTCCGCTGTCCGCTGTCCGCTGTCCGCCGTTTACGCCGACGGTCAGTGGCAGGGGAACCCGAGCAGATGACGGCCGTCGTGCACCCATTCGTGCACACCGGCACCGGAGATCACCGAGGTCGCGCCCTGTTCGGCGCCGACGAAGTAGAGCAGCACCAGCATCAGGGTGCCGACGAAGACCGCCCACGGCAGCACGGCGCGCAGCGGAAGCGGGGCCGGGGCGGCACCGGTGGCAGAGGTGGGCGGAAGAGCGGTGTTCGCAGGCGCGATGGACTGAGCCATGGCACATCCTCCTGAGGGAACTCGCGTCCCGTTGATGGAGCTCGAACGACGGCCGTCGGGTCTGACTCACCGGTTCCCCGCCGCGTGGCACGCGGCCGGAATCGGCATACAGTGGCGCGACCGTGCCGGAATCTCACCGGACTTCCGTCCCGCCGTCGTGGATATCGACGTGAAGGTACCGCGAACCGGCAGACGGGCCAAGGGGGCCTTTCGTTATGACGATCCGCGCGACGATCCGCGTGCAGCTCATCTCACCCGCCATCGGCCCGGCCCTGCGCGCGGCCCGCTTCGGCGACCTTCCCGAGGACGGGCCCGGCGCCGCGACGCGGGCGGTGGACGCCGCCGGGGTGCGGCAGGCCGAGGCCGTACGGGAGGAGTTCCCGCGCGGCGCCGCCGTGTACGTCTCGTCCTCACCCCGCTGCCGTACGACCGCCGGTCTGCTCGGCCTGGACGCGCGGCCGGTGCCGGAACTCGCGCCGTGGGACATGGGGCGCTGGCGGGGCAGGACCCTCGACGAGGTCGCGGCCGCCGAACCGGCGCAGGTGAGCGCGTGGCTCGCCGACCCGTCGGCCGCGCCGCACGGCGGGGAGACCCTGCTCGCGCTCTACGCCCGCGTCGGCCGGTGGTGCGAAACGCTGAGCCCCGAGACCCCCCGCGTGATCGCCGTGGCCGAACCGGAGATCGTCCGCGCCGCCGCCCTGCACGCGCTCTCGGCGCCGGCCTCCGCGTTCTGGCGGTTCGACGTACGGCCGCTGACCGTCACAGAGCTCACCGGGCGGGACGGCCGCTGGAACCTGCTCGGCGGCCGTCCGCTCACCGGCACCGGCGAAGACGCCGGCGAGGGCTCCGAAGAAGGCGGAGACGACTGACGGAAGCCTGACGGGGGCCTGACGGGGGCTGACCGGATACGTAGCGAAATCCCCGGCAGTGGTCAGCCGCGGCCCTTCGCGCGGTCCAGCGCGGCCACGCCCACCGCCGCCAGGCCGACCTGGATGATCAGCTCGATCCAGTCGAAGCCCCGGGTGTCCGCGACGCCGAACGCCGCCGCGACGAACGTACCGACCAGCGCCGCGACGATACCGACGCCGATGGTCAGCAGCACCCCGATGCGCTGCCGCCCCGGCACCACGAGCCGTCCCAGCACGCCGATGACGATGCCGACGACAATGGCTGCGACAAAGCCGGATATCTCCATGTCCCCTCCTCTTCGCCCACTTGCTGTCGAAAGCGGTACTGACCGAACATCTGCCCGCCATGCCCCCGTTCAGTCCTGCGGGCGGTGCGGGGGCACCCAGCCCGGGTCGCGGCCGGTCAGGGCCAGCAGTACGTCGAAGGGCGCCGCGTCCGGCGCCACCGGCACCGGCTCCCCGAACACCCCCATCTTCCTGGCCGTCGGCGCCAGCGACCCGAACTCCGCCGTCAGCAGGCCGACGAGGGCCGCGTCCGGCTCGTACGGCTGCCCCGTCGCCCGCGCCAGGTCCCACGCGTGGACGGTCAGATCCCCGAGCACCATCGAGCCGACCGTCCTGGCCGGCAGCCCCATCGCCCCCGACGTGCCCTCGTCTGCGCCCGGCGCGTCCCAGGCGTCGACGAGCCGCGCCGTCTCCGCGGCGAACCGCTCGCGCCACTCCCCCGTGAGGTGCTCGGGGGCGGCGCCGAAGTCGGCGTCCCGCTTCGCGGCGAGCGCCTGGAAGTTCACGACGACCTGGAAGAGATGGTCGAGCAGGGCGTGGACGTCGTACTCGGCGCACGGCGTCGGCGCGCCGAGCTGCTCGTCACCGATGTCACGGACGACGGGGAGGGCATGGTCCGCCGCCGACTTCAGCAGTGCGCTGATCTTGATGCCGTCCGGTGCGCTGATCTTGATGTCGTTCTTCTCGCTCATGGGACGGACGGTAGGGACGGCGCCGCCCCCGCGTCTTGAACAAACGCGACGCGCGACGATACGTTCCGTGAATGGCAGGTCCGCGGCGTGACACCCGGGGCATCGTCGACGCCCCCGGCCTCTTCGCGCGCGTACGGTTCCGCCGCCGCGAGCCCGCGCCGGCCCTGCGGCCGTATCTGGAGCACTACTGGCTGATCGACTGGGACCTGGAGCGGCCGTACGTCTCCCATGTGGTGCCTCACCCGTCGGTGAACGTGGTGTTCCAGCGCTTCGACACTCCGAGCCCCGTGGCGTTCGGGGAGGTCGCGGGCG
Source organism: Streptomyces sp. NPDC056987 (assembly GCF_042673865.1). Taxonomy (NCBI): domain Bacteria; kingdom Bacillati; phylum Actinomycetota; class Actinomycetes; order Kitasatosporales; family Streptomycetaceae; genus Streptomyces; species Streptomyces sp. NPDC056987. The sequence continues at coordinate 45,950 of NZ_JBHURV010000037.1, read as the reverse complement.
TCGGCCTGGAGCTGTTCGCGCAGAAGCTGGAGGGCCGCGGCCGGGTGTGCGGGATCCAGTTCCGGCCGGGCGGCTTCCGTCCCTTCGCGCCGGAGCGGCCGGTGGCGGAGTGGACGGGGCGCCGGGTGCCGGTCGGCGAGGTCCTGCCGACGACGGAGGCGGACCTCACGGCGATTCTCGGCCCGGGCACCCCCGCCGCCCCGGACGCCCCCGGCACCCCCGACACCCCCGAGGACGAGGACGAGGACGCCGAGGACGCCCGGGTCGCCGCGCTGGACGCGTATCTGCTGGGCCTCGACCCGCGCCCCGATCCGGAGGCCCTGCGCGCCATGGCCCTGGCCGACCGGATCAGGACGGACCGTACGATCCGGCGCGTCGGCCGCCTCACCGAGGAGGAAGGTGTCTCGGCGCGCTCGCTGCAACGGCTCTTCGCCGCGTACGTGGGCGTCGGCCCGAAGTGGGTCATCCTGCGCTACCGCATCCACGAGGCGCTGGAACGCGCGGAGTCCGGCGCCGTCGACTGGCCCGCGCTCGCCGCCGACCTCGGCTACAGCGACCAGGCCCATCTTGTCCGGGACTTCACGGCGACGGTCGGGGTCCCGCCGACGGCGTACGCCCGCTGAGAGCGCCGCTGTCGGACCCGCGACCTACAGTTGCGGTCATGAGGACCGAGGGGACCGAACAGAGCCGGGACGGCCTGGGCAGCGAAACCGGCGAAGACAGCGGAGTCGGCGGAGCCGCCGCGCACGGCGAGGGCGGCCTGCGCGGCGAGGCCGGGCGGGTGCGCCCGGCACCCGGGTCACCGCGGGTCCGGATCGACGCGTGGTCGGCGGGCGACCTCGGCCTGCTCCGGGCGGCGAACGCGGCGGAGCTGATGACCCACCTCGGCGGCCCCGAGACCGAGGAGCAGATCCTCAAGCGGCACGAGCGGTACGTGGCCCTGAGCGCGGACCGCACGGACAAGGGCCGGATGTTCCGCGTCGTCCTCCTCCCCGAGGAGATCCCGGTCGGCACGATCGGCTTCTGGGAGCAGACCTGGGACGGGGAGCAGGTGTACGAGACGGGGTGGACGGTGCTCGCCGCCCACCAGGGCCGGGGCATCGCGGCGGCCGCCGTGGCCGCGGTCGTCGAGCGGGCACGGGCCGAGCGGACGCACCGCTCCCTGCACGCGTTCCCGTCCGTCGACAACCCGGCGTCGAACGCGCTGTGCCGCAGGGCGGGCTTCTCCCTGCTGGGCGAGCGCGACTTCGAGTACCCGCCGGGGCATCCCCGCCGCGTCAACAACTGGCGGCTGCGCCTCACCTGATCTCACCCACCTCCTCACCCACCTCCTCCCCCACAGCCGCTCCGCGCCCCTGCCACCCGGCCGGGAAACCCCTGGCCCGCCCGGGCGCGCGGTGGCATCCTGGCGGCGTGAACGGACCGGAGATCCAGATCGCCTTCGCCCCCGAACTGCGCCTCTTCGTCGCGGCCGAGCGCCGTACGGGACGCACGGCCCTGCGCACCGACGGCTCGTCCACCCTCGGCCACGCCGTGGAATCCCTCGGCGTCCCGCTCACCGAGGCCGGCCCCCTCCTGGTCGACGGCCGCGAGGTGCCCTTCTCGCACATCCCTGCCGCGGGCGAGTCCGTGGAGGTGCGCTCCGTGCCCCGGCCGCAGACCGTCCCCGGCGCGCCGCTGCGCTTCCTCCTCGACGTCCACCTCGGCACCCTCGCCCGCCGGCTGCGGCTGCTGGGCGTCGACGCGGCGTACGAGAGCGAGGACCTAGGCGACCCGGCCCTGGCCACGCTCTCCGCCGCCGAACGCCGGGTGATGCTCTCGCGCGACCGCGGGCTGCTGCGCCGCCGGGAGATCTGGGCCGGGGCGTACATCTACAGCGACCGCCCGGACGACCAGCTCAGGGACGTGCTCCAGCGCTTCGCGCCCGTCCTCGCCCCCTGGACCCGCTGCACCGCCTGCAACGGCCAACTGGGCCCGGCGGACAAGGAGTCCGTCCAGGAGCAGCTCCAGCACGGCACCCAGCGCGGCTACGACGTCTTCGCCCGCTGCGCGGCCTGCGGCCGGGTCTACTGGCGCGGCGCGCACCACGCCCGGCTGGCGGCGATCGTCGACGACGCGGTGCGGGAGTTCGGCGACGCGGCGGCGTGACGGCGTGACGGGCGCCGGGTCGGCTCAGAAGACGTACGGGTCCCCGGTGTCCGGGGCCAGGACGCGGTGCCGGTGGTTCCCGGGGTTGAGGTCGCTCGCGCCGCCGTTCCAGGCTGTGTCGATCCGGACGACGATCTCGTACGGGGTGCCGGTCGTCCGCAGTTCCAGGGTCACCTCGTGCCCCCGCCCGATCGGCCGGAGCGGCCCCGTACGGCACAGGACCGTACGGTCGCCGGACCACAGGCAGGTGGGCGGCAGCGGCTGGCCCGCGACCATCGGGGCCGAGAATTCGAGCCGTACGGTCGCGTCGGCCAGCCCGGCGGGACCGTGGTTCTCGGAGCCGAGGCGGACCGTGAGCCGCCCGCTCGACAGGGTCACATGCCCGTGGTGGGCAAGATCGGCCTCGACGGCATCCGTACCCGCACCCCGCTCCGGCACGCTCGCTCCGGCCCCCGGAGCCGTGCCCATGACCACCGCCGTGGCGGCCGAGACCAGTACCAGCACCACTTTCCGCGTATCACCCATGAGCGGAAGATAATGATCATCACATTGTGATCCGGGTCACTCGCCCGCCCGACGCGCGTCCCGTCACCCGCATGCCGCAGGCCGTGGGGCGCGTGGCAGGCTGACCGGATGCTCGTACTCCGTTCCGCCGCCCTTTTCCTCCTCGCCGCCGTCTTCGAGATCGGCGGCGCCTGGCTGGTCTGGCAGGGCGTGCGCGGCGACGGCGCGATCGGCAGCGGCGGCCGCGGCTGGGTCTGGATCGGCGCCGGAGTCATCGCCCTGGGCGCCTACGGCTTCGTCGCCACGCTCCAGCCCGACGGCGAGTTCGGCCGGATCCTCGCGGCGTACGGCGGGATCTTCGTCGCGGGCTCGATCGTCTGGGGCATGGTCGCCGACGGCTACCGACCCGACCGCTGGGATGTCACAGGAGCCCTGATCTGCCTGGCGGGCATGGCCGTGATCATGTACGCGCCCCGGGGCCACTGACCCCTCCCGCGACCCCTCCCCCCACACCTCTCCCCCACACCCCTCTCCCACACCCCGCCCACCCGCGGGTCCTATCCTGACCGGAGTCGATCACACGCTCGATCACACGCGCGAGGAGTACGCCATGACCGCCGCGGGGACCCCCATCGCCGTCATCACTGGAGCGAGCAGCGGCATCGGTGCCGCCACCGCACGTCAGCTCGCCGCCGCCGGCCACCACGTCGTCGTCACGGCGCGCCGCAAGGACCGGATCGAGGCGCTCGCCGCCGAGCTCACCGCCGCGGGCCACCGCGCCACCGCGTACGTCCTCGACGTCACCGACCGCGCGGCGGTCGACGCCTTCGCCGCCGAGCTGGACCGTTTCCCCTCGGTGAACGTCCTGGTCAACAACGCGGGCGGCGCCCTGGGCGCCGACCCCGTGGCCACCGGCGACCCGGCGGACTGGCGCCGGATGTACGAGACGAACGTCATCGGCACCCTCAACGTCACCCAGGCCCTGCTCCCCGCGCTCACCGCGAGCGGCGACGGCACGGTCGTCGTCCTTTCCTCCACGGCGGGCCACGGCACGTACGAGGGCGGCGCGGGCTACGTGGCCGCCAAGCACGGCGCCCACGTCCTCGCCGAGACCCTCCGCCTGGAGATCGTCGGCACCCCGGTCCGGGTCATCGAGATCGCCCCCGGCATGGTCAAGACCGAGGAGTTCGCCACCACCCGCTTCGGCGGCGACAAGGAGAAGGCGGCCAAGGTCTACGAGGGCGTGGCGGCCCCCCTCACCGCGGACGACGTGGCCGACACGATCACCTGGGCGATCACCCGCCCGAGCCATGTCAACGTCGACCTGCTGCTCCTGCGCCCCCGCGCCCAGGCCTCCAACACCAAGGTCCACCGCGAGCTGTGAGCACCGTGACCTCGGCCCACGGCACACGGAGGCCGCGCCCCGGCGGTGCACACACCGGGGCGCGGTCGCCTCAGCCCTTCACGCAGATGACCTGCTTCAGCTTGGCCACGACCTCCACCAGGTCCCGCTGCTGATCGATGACCTGCTCGATCGGCTTGTACGCCGCCGGGATCTCGTCCACGACACCGGAGTCCTTGCGGCACTCGACCCCGCGCGTCTGGTCCTCCAGATCCTGGGTCGAGAACCGCCGCTTCGCCGCGTTACGGCTCATCCGCCGGCCGGCGCCGTGCGAGGCCGAGTTGAACGACGCCGCGTTCCCCAGCCCCTTCACGATGTACGAGCCCGTGCCCATGGACCCCGGGATGATCCCGAACTCCCCGCTCCCCGCCCGGATCGCGCCCTTCCGCGTGACCAGCAGTTCCATGCCCTCGTACCGCTCCTCCGCCACGTAGTTGTGGTGGCAGGAGATCACCGGCTCGAACGTCACCCGGGCCTTCTTGAACTCCTTGCGGACCACGTCCTGGAAGATCCCCATCATGATCGCGCGGTTGTACTTCGCGTACTCCTGCGCCCAGAAGAGGTCGTTCCGGTACGCCGCCATCTGCGGGGTGTCCGCGATGAAGACGGCCAGGTCCCGGTCGATGATCCCCTGGTTGTGCGGAAGTTTCTGCGCCGTGCCGATGTGGTGGTCGGCCAGTTCCTTGCCGATGTTCCGGGATCCGGAGTGCAGCATCAGCCAGACCGCGCCCGACTGGTCGAGGCAGAACTCGATAAAATGATTACCTGATCCGAGCGTTCCCATCTGCTTGACCGCGCGTTCCTCACGGAACTTGACCGCGTCGGCGACACCCCCGAACCGCGTCCAGAAGTCTTCCCACCCCGCCGTCGGGAATCCGTGCAGCCGCCCCGGATCCACCGGGTCGTCGTGCATCCCGCGGCCCACCGGAATGGCCTGCTCGATCTTGGAGCGCAGCCGGGACAGGTCGCCCGGCAGGTCGTTCGCCGTCAGGGACGTCTTCACCGCCGACATGCCGCAGCCGATGTCCACGCCCACCGCCGCCGGGCAGACCGCGCCGTGCATGGCGATCACCGAGCCGACCGTGGCGCCCTTGCCGTAGTGCACGTCCGGCATCACGGCGAGGCCCTTGATCCACGGCAGGGTGGCGACATTGCGCAGCTGCTGCATCGCGCCGTCCTCGACCGTCGCCGGGTCGGCCCACATCCGTATGGGCACCTTCGCGCCCGGTATCTCTACGTACGACATATTTCCTCAATTCCCCCGAAAGTCCGAATAACGCAAAAACCGGAGCAAAGGCAGCCACAGAGGACGGCCGACCAGCGTCGACGGCATCGCGTGCGATAGACATTGTGTCCATCGACCGCCGTCCGGCGGCAAACAGTTTTGGCGGAAGGGAGCCCGGGACCGTGCAGCTCAAGGCGCCACGCGCGTACGCCCCCGGCCTGGCCGTGCTCCTCCTGATGGCCGTCGCCGGCTGTTCGGGCGGCAGCGGCGACGACGGCTCGGCCGGCGACTCCAAGCCCGGCGAGACGGCGAGCGCGACCGCGGCGCAGCCCGGCAAGTACCGGACCCTGCGCGAGGCGTGCGGTTCCGTGCCGCGCTCCACGCTCGGGGACCTGCTGCCGGGCGCCGCCTCGCTCCCCGAGGAGCAGCAGGAGAAGACGTACCAGGGCACGGCCGCCGTGACGTACGACACCGACCGCCGCGTGGGCTGCAGCTGGAAGGCGGCCTCGCCCGCCGCCTCGCACCAGCTCGTGATCGACTTCGAGCGTGTGGTGTCGTACGACCCGAGCGTGAGCGACGACACCCGCGCGCAGGAGGTCTACGCGAAGAAGGAGGCGGGCGCGAACCTCGCCCCCTCCACGCCTTCCTCCGGCACATCCGGTTCATCCGGCTCATCTGCCTCGTCCGGCTCGTCCGGTACGACGCCGGGCGCCCCGGGCACGTCAGGCTCCCCGGGCGCCTCGGGCGCTCCCGAGGCGCAGACCGTCACCCCCTCCACCTCGGCCTCGGGGACGCCCTCGGGGGCCCCCTCCGCCTCCTCGTCGGCGTCGGCATCCGCGTCGGCGTCGGCGACCGGCGGTCTCGAACCCCGCGTCCTCGACGACCTCGGCGACGCCGCCTTCCTCGACGACGTCCTCGCGCGCTCCGGCGCGGCCGCCCAGCACCGCACGGTGAGCGTGGTGTTCCGCACATCGAACGTGATCGTGACCGTCCGGTACACGGAGCAGCCGGCCCTCGCCGCCGGGGTCCCCGACAGCAAAGAACTCCAGGACAAGGCCCGGGGACTGGCCCGTAAGCTCGTCGACCAGCTCAACGAGTAGGAGCGGTTACGGCCCGGCCGCGAGGCACCCGCCGCCCGGCACCGGAGTCGGGCTCCGGGCCCCGCGGGACGGGCTCGCCGGTTACCGTGGCCGCGGACCGTCCCGGACAGACCGGGTCCGAGACGGACCGAGACCGACCGAGAACCGTACGCGACCGACTGAGACCGCACGCGACCGACTGACTCAAGAACTCTGAAGGAACCATGCACCGATCAGCCTCGCGACTCACCCGCATACTCGCCTGCGCAGCCGTTCCGGTGATGCTCGCCGTCGCCGGCTGCTCGTCCGACTCCGGCGACAAGGAAAGCTCGGACAGCTCCGCGACCAGTCCCAGCAGCGCCCCGTCCCCCACCGTCGTCCCCGCGAAGTTCAGCGCGCTGCCCGACGCGTGCAAGACGGTCGGCGGCAAGACGGTCGGCTCGCTGGTCCCGAAGGCCAAGTCCAAGGGCGGTACGGCCGGCAAGTCCAGCGACATCGCCACGCGCGGCAGCTGCTCCTGGAACGGTCTGGACGACAAGGGCGTCGACGGGTCCCAGTACCGCTGGCTCGACGTCTCCCTCATGCGGTACGACTCCGACGCGACGCTCGGCAGCGGCGCCAAGCGGGCCGGCGAGTTCTACACGAAGGAGCTCGCGAGCGCCCAGGGCACCGAGGCCGCCAAGGACGTGAAGACCGCGCCCGGGACCGGCATCGGTAACGAGGCGAGCACGATCACGTACACGCTCAAGAAGACCGGCGTGGACTTCTCGTACGCCACCGTCGTGGCCCGTACCGAGAACGTCGTCATCACGCTCACCTACAACGGCGCGGGATACGCGGGCGCCAAGTCCCCGAGCGCCGCCGAACTGTCGAAGGACGCGGTGACCGCGGCGAAGGAGGCCGTGGCGGCCATCGCCGGCGGCGAGGGCTCCGCGGGCTCCGGCTCCTCCGACAGCCCCGCGAAGACCAAGACGCCCGAGCCGGAGTCCTCCGGGGCGCCCGTGGAGTCCGACGCCAAGGCAAAGTCCGAGTAATCTCGGTCACGTCCGCAAACCGGCGCCCTTTCTCCCGTTCTGCCCGGAAAGCGGCCCTCCCCGGAGGGCCGCTCCCCGCTCCCCAGGCCGCACCTCCCGCACACATGTGCCAGGCTGTGCCCGCCAGATGACGTCAGGACGTCATGTACCTGATGCCGAAACGGGGAGGGGTCGCGGGTGGCCGCGATGGAGCTGACACGTACGCACCGGATACTCATCGGGGTCGTCGTCACGGGAGCGGTGATCATCGCCGCCATCGGTTTCGCGGGCTCCTACGCCGCCGTACGCGAACTCGCCGAGCTCAAGGGCTTCGGGGCGTTCTCGCTGGTCTTCCCGATCGGCATCGACGCGGGCATCTGCGTACTGCTCGCGCTCGACCTGCTCCTGACCTGGATGCGGATCCCCTTCCCGCTGCTGCGCCAGTCGGCCTGGCTGCTGACCGCCGCCACCATCGCCTTCAACGGCGCGGCGGCCTGGCCCGACCCGCTCGGCGTCGGGATGCACGCGGTCATCCCGCTCCTCTTCATCGTCTCGGTCGAGGCGGCGCGCCACGCGGTCGGCCGGATCGCGGACATCACCGCCGACAAGCACATGGAGGGCGTACGGCTGACGCGCTGGCTGCTCTCGCCCATTCCGACGTTCATGCTGTGGCGCCGGATGAAGCTGTGGGAGCTGCGGTCGTACGAGCAGGTCATCAAGCTCGAACAGGACCGGCTCATCTACCAGTCCCGCCTCCAGGCCCGGTTCGGCCGCAACTGGAAGCGCAAGGCGCCCGTCGAAGCCCTGATGCCGCTGCGGCTCGCGAAGTACGGCGTACCGCTCGCCGACACGGCCCACTCGGGGCTGGCGGCGGCCGGGATCGAACCGGTGCTGCTGCCGCCCGCGCCCGCCCCCGAGCCGGTTCCGGTACGGGCCGAACTCCCGCAGGCCAAGGGTGAGCTGACTGCGGACCAACAGCAGCACCAGGTCCAAGGACAGGGCCAGGAGCTCGAACAGCCGCAGCAGCAGCGGGAGATACCGGCGGTCGAGCCCGCGCGGCTGCGGAAGCAGCCCCAGCAGGGCCCGCAGCAGGAACAGCAGTTGCCACAGCAGCCGGACCAGCAGCAGCCGGCACAACAGGCACAACAGGTCCAGCCGGCTCAGTGGGACCAGCAGCAGACCCAGCAACAGCCCCAGCAGCAACCGGCCCAGCAGCAACCGCAGCAGGAGCAGCCCCCGTTCCCGCAGCAGGCCCAGGCCCCCGACCCCTCAGCCACGGCTCCCGCCACCCAGGTGAGCCCCTGGTTCGCGGCGCCGCAGGTCCCGGAGGGCGCGTACGAGGGCGCGTACAACCCCACCTACATCGAGGGCCTTGAGCCCACCCCGGTGATGGTCCCCTCCGGCCCCGAGGGCACCCCCGACGGCGGCCCCGCCCCCGCGCCCGGCCGCAACCGCCGTCCCCTGGGCGGTATCCCGGGGCAGGCGTCGCCGGCGCAGCACCCCGACCCGCAGTCCGCGCCGCAGGACCAGGGCCAGGGCCGGCCCGAGGATGCGGCCGAGGACCAGCCCGTCTCCGGTCTGCCCGACGACATGTCCCGCGAGGAGGCGTTCTTCAGCGCCTTCCGCAAGTACACCAACGAGTACGGCGGCTTCCCCAACGCCCGCCAGTTCGCCATCTACCTGATGGACCTGTACGGCATCACGGGGCGCGGCGGCAACCCGCTGAGCGAGAACTCGCTCAAGACGTACCTCAAGGACTTCGGTCTCCGTTACCAGTCGGAACTGGACAACGAGTTCAGCGCCTGAGAGCAGCGTCCGCGCGAGCCGACCACGTCAGGAGAGCCGCCCCATGCCCACGTCCACGCCCTCGTCGACCTTCCGTATCGGCGGCGATCTGCTCGTACGGCGGCTCGGATTCGGTGCCATGCACCTGCCGACCGAGCCCGCCGCCGACCGTGCGCGAGCGGTCACCGTCGCCCGGCGCGCGGTCGAGCTGGGCGTCACGCTGATCGACACCGCGTATCTCTACGGCGGCGGCGCCAACGAGGAACTCCTCGTCGAGGCCCTGCACCCCTATCCGGACGGGCTGACCGTCACCACGAAGGTGGGCGTCGAGCGCTCGGCGGACTCGGGAGAGTGGGGGCTCGACGGCCGGCCCGCCGTCCTGCGCGCCCAGGTCGAGCGGGCCCTGCGCCGGCTGCGCGTCGAGCGGATCGAGCTGCTCCAGCTCCACCGGATCGATCCCGCGACGCCGCTCGCCGACCAGATCGGGACCTTGCGGGAGCTGCGGGCCGAAGGCAAGATCGGCCGGATCGGGCTCTCCGAGATCACCGTCGCGGAACTCGGCCGGGCGCGCGAGATCGTCGACATCGCGAGCGTGCAGAACCGCTACAACCTGCTGGACCGCGAGCACGAGCCCGTCCTGGCGGCCTGCGCCGCGGCGGGCATCGCCTTCCTGCCGTGGCGGCCCGTCGCGGCGGGGGCCTCGGGGGAACGGGCCGAGATCGCCGCGGTGGCGGCCGAACTCGGCGCCACGCCCACCCAGGTCGCGCTCGCCTGGCTCCTCGGCCATGCGCCGGTCGTCCTCCCGATCCCGGGCACCGCCAGGACCGGCCACCTGGAGGAGAACCTGGCGGCCGCGGACCTCAGCCTCTCCCCGGCCCAGCGCGACCGCCTGGACCGCCTGGGCGACCTGGCCGATCCGCAGCCGTAACGGGCAAGGGCGGGCCGGGCCGGGCGAAGGGCCCGCCCCGACGAGTCACCTCGTACGGAGCGGAGCCCTCCCCCCTGCGCCTCAGCCGCCGAGCAGCTTCCGCACCCGGTCCGCCCCCACCGCCAGCAGCAGCGTGGGCAGCCGCGGCCCCGTCTCCCGGCTCACCAGCAGCCGGTACAGCAGCGCGAAGAACGCCCGCTGGGCGACCTTCAGCTCGGGCGTCGGCTTGGCGTCCGGCTCCAGCCCCGCCATCACCTTCGGCACCCCGTAGACGAGCGTCGTCAGCCCGTCCAGCGACCAGTGGCTGTCCAGCCCTTCGAGCAGCCGCCGCAGCGACTCGCACCCCTCCTCGTCGAGCGAGCCCAGCAGTTCCTCGTCCGGCTCGGCGCGCACGATCGTGCGCGCCTCGGCCGGCACCTGGCTGGTGATCCAGTTCTCCGCGCGGTCGAGCCGGGGGCGCGCCTCCGCCAGCGAGGACAGCGGGTGCTCCGGGTCCAGCTCGCTCAGGATCCGCAGGGTCTGCTCCTCGGCGCCGGCCGTGATGTCCACGACCGAGGCGAGGGTCCGGTACGGCAGCGGGCGCGGCGTGCGCGGCAGCTCACCGGCGGCCGTGGTCGTCGCCCGCGCGTACGCGGCGGCGTCGGCCGGCAGGACGGAGCCGTCGGCGACCTTGCGCTCCAGGGCGTCCCACTCGTCGTACAGCCGCTGGATCTCCTGGTCGAAGGCGATCTTGAACGACTGGTTCGGCCGGCGGCGCGCGTACAGCCAGCGCAGCAGCGGCGCCTCCATGATCTTCAGCGCGTCGGCCGGGGTGGGCACGCCGCCCTTGCTGGACGACATCTTCGCCATCCCGGAGATCCCGACGAAGGCGTACATCGGGCCGATCGGCTGCACTCCGCCGAAGACCTCGCGCACGATCTGCCCGCCGACGACGAACGAGGACCCGGGCGAGGAGTGGTCCACACCGGACGGCTCGAAGACCACGCCCTCGTACGCCCAGCGCATCGGCCAGTCGACCTTCCAGACCAGCTTGCCCCGGTTGAACTCGCTGAGCGCGACCGTCTCGGAGAAGCCGCACTCCGCGCAGGTGTACGTGAGCTCCGTCGTCGCGTCGTCGTACGCCGTGACGGTCGTCAGGTCCTTGCCGCAGCCGCCGCAGTACGGCTTGTACGGGAAGTACCCGGCCGAGCCGCCGCTGCCGTCGTCCTCGGCGGCGGCGCCGGAGCCCTCGGCGGCTTCGAGCTCCGCCTCCTCGGCCTTCTTCTGTGCCTGCTTCTGTCCCTGCTTCTGCGGTGTCTTCGCCTTGTCCTTGGTGCGGTACCGGTCGAGGATCGCGTCGATGTCCGCCCGGTGCCTCATCGCGTGCAGGATCTGCTCGCGGTACACGCCCGAGGTGTACTGCTCGGTCTGGCTGATCCCCTCGTACGTGACGCCCATCTCGGCCAGCGACTCGGTCATGGCGGCCTTGAAGTGCTCGGCCCAGTTCGGATACGCCGACCCGGCCGGCGCGGGCACCGAGGTCAGGGGCTTGCCGATGTGCTCGGACCAGGAGGTGTCCGTACCCGGAACGCCCGCGGGCACCTTGCGGTAGCGGTCGTAGTCGTCCCAGGAGATCAGGTGCCTGACCTCGTACCCCCGCCGGCGGATCTCGTCCGCGACCAGGTGCGGGGTCATGACCTCGCGGAGATTGCCCAGGTGGATGGGGCCCGAGGGCGAGAGCCCGGACGCGACGACGACGAGTGGTTTCGTGCCGGGCGCACGTCGCTCCGCCTCGGCGATGACCTCGTCCGCGAAACGGGAGACCCAGTCGGTCTCGGTGCTCTGAGCCACGATCGGCACGTCCTTCTTCTTTCCTCATACGCTCGAACGATCTCGTACGCCATTCTCCCAGGTACCACCGACAGAGCGAAAATGGCTTGTTGCCCCATGGGATACTGGGAGGACTTTCCTGGGAGGCCCTTCCGAGGACTTCCCCTTGGAAGCGCACCCGGAGAGCACACCCCTCCCCGATCCCCGACAGGAACGGCACCCACGTCATGGCCCCGGTCACCTCCCTCGCCTCGACCGTCGATCAGCGCATCGCGGACGCCCTCTCGGCTGCCCTGCCGGAGGCCGGTTCCGCCGATCCGTTGCTGCGACGCAGCGACCGGGCCGACTACCAGGCCAACGGCATCCTGGCGCTCGCGAAGAAGCTCAAGGGCAACCCCAGAGAGCTGGCGACCCAGGTGGTGTCGGCGCTCGCCGCGCCCGGCCTGATCGAGGAGATCGAGGTCTCGGGCCCCGGCTTCCTCAACATCACCGTCGCGGACCGGGCGATCATCGAGACCCTGGCGGCCCGCGCGGCGGACGACCGGCTCGGCGTCCCGTACGTGGAGCGGCCCGGCACGACGGTGATCGACTACGCGCAGCCCAATGTGGCGAAGGAGATGCACGTCGGGCACCTGCGCTCGGCGGTGATCGGCGCGGCGATGGTCGAGATCCTGGAGTTCACGGGCGAGCGGGTGGTACGGCGCCACCACATCGGCGACTGGGGCACCCAGTTCGGCATGCTCATCCAGTACCTGATCGAGCACCCGCACGAGCTGGACCACGACGCGGCCACCCGGTCGTCCGGGGCGGACGGCGCCGGCGCGGACATCGACGGCGAGACGGCGATGTCCAACCTGAACCGCCTCTACAAGGCGTCGCGGGCGCTCTTCGACTCCGACGAGGAGTTCAAGGCGCGCTCCCGGGACCGGGTGGTGGACCTCCAGGCCGGGGACAAGGAGACGCTGGCGCTCTGGCAGCGCTTCGTCGACGAGTCGAAGATCTACTTCTACTCGGTCTTCGACCAGCTCGACATGGAGATCCGGGACGCCGACATCGTCGGCGAGTCGGGCTACAACGACATGCTGGAGGAGACCTGCCGGATCCTGGAGGAGTCCGGGGTTGCGGTCCGCTCCGAGGGCGCGCTCTGCGTCTTCTTCGACGACGTGAAGGGCCCGGACGGCAACCAGGTCCCCCTGATCGTCAAGAAGGCGAACGGCGGCTACGGCTACGCGGCGACGGACCTCTCCGCGGTCCGCGACCGGGTGGGCAACCTGTCCGCGACGACCCTGCTGTACGTGGTGGACGCCCGGCAGTCGCTGCACTTCAAGATGGTCTTCGAGACGGCCCGCCGGGCCGGCTGGCTGAACGACGACGTCAAGGCCGTGCATCTCGCCTTCGGCACGGTCCTGGGCAAGGACGGCAAGCCGTTCAAGACCCGGGAAGGCAAGACGGTGCGGCTGGTGGACCTGCTCGACGAGGCGGTCGAGCGGGCGACGGCGGTCGTCCGGGAGAAGTCCGAGAAGATCGGCCTCTCGGAGGACGAGATCGTCACGAACGGCAAGCAGGTCGGCATCGGCGCGGTGAAGTACGCCGATCTGTCGACGTCGGCCGCCCGGGACTACAAGTTCGACCTGGACCAGATGGTCTCGCTCAACGGCGACACGTCCGTCTACATCCAGTACGCGCACGCCCGGATCCGCTCCATCCTCCGCAAGGCGGGCGACGCGGTCCCCGCCGCGCACCCGGAGCTGCCCCTGGCCCCGGCGGAGCGGGCGCTCGGCCTGCACGTGGACCAGTTCGGCGAGGTCCTGGCGGAGGTGGCGTCGTCGTACGAGCCGCACAAGCTGGCCGCGTACCTGTACCAGCTCTCCTCGCTGTTCACGACGTTCTACGACCAGTGCCACGTCCTGAGCGACGAGAACCCGGCCGAGCTGGTGGAGAACCGCCTCTTCCTCTGCGACATCACCGCCCGCACCCTCAAGCAGGGCCTGGCCCTGCTGGGCATCCAGGCGCCCGAGCGCCTGTAACGGGGGAAACCCCACCGAGCCAGGCGGACGCACACGTACACACGTACACGTGCGCCCCGTCCCGGCCCCGCAGGACCGGTCGGCCCGCAGGACCGGTCGGCCCGCGGGGTCGGCCGGTCCTACGGGGCCGGCCCGCTCGGCACGACGGCCTGCTCGGCACGCACGTTCCCGGCGGCCCCCAGCCCACCCCCGTCACACGGACGTCGCCCGGACGGTGTCCGCCGACACCTCGGCGACCACCTCGTCCCCCTCGTCGGTCTCCGTCGGCCTGAACCCCAGCGAGGCGTAGAGTTCGCGGGCCACCGTGTTGTCCGGGTGGTACGACAGCCGGAGCACCCGGCAGTCCTCCCGGGCCGCCAGCCAGGCCATCAGGGTCCGTGCCACGGCCCGCCCGACGCCCTTGCCCTGTTCCGGGCCGTCGATCAGCATGCCCCCGATCCAGTACGAGCCGTCGTCCTCGTCGCGGCCCCACATGACATGGCCCACGACCGTGTGGTCCGCGCATGCCGCGAGGGAGTTCCACACGCCCTCGCGCGCCGACAGCAGCAGATAGCGGGCCGCCAGGGCGGGAACGTAGTCACGCTGATCGTCCAGGGGCGCCGTGTCCGCGACCGCGCGCCAGTTCTCGTCGTCCACATCCCGCAGTACGACGCGGCGCCCGGCCCGGTCCGCACATCCGAAATCCATCATTGAGGCAGGCTAGGAAGAAGAAGACCGGCGGGCGACCGATTTTTACCGCGACCCGCGTGCTCCTGCGGGGCTCACCGGGGCCCTTCCGTGCCGCAGGCGGGCCGTCTCCTCGCGCAGCCGGGGCAGCGCCTCGTACAGGGCGTCGCCGGGGCAGGTGGTGTCGAACTCGTCGCGGTGGCCCGAGATCACGTTCACCTCCACCGGCGTGCCCTCCGGATGCCGGCTGCCGTCGCTGCTGGAGACCAGCCGTGTCCGCCCCTCCGGGTCGACCCCGGGCCCCAGTTTCCAGGCCGCCACCGTCGCCATGGCCCGGAGCATGGGCGCGGGGATGGTCTCACCCTTCTCGAAGTGGCCGAGGGCTGCGATACCGACACTGCGGTCGTTGAAGCCGATCGTGTGCGCCCCCTTGACCGCCCGGTCGACACCGCCCGCGCGTCCCTCGTAGATCGTTCCGCAGCGGTCCACGACGAAGTTGTAGCCGAGGTCGTCCCACCCCATGCGGTTGATGTGGTACCGCTCCATCGACTGCAGCATGGCGGGCACGTCCGTCGCGCAGTCGTACTTGTTCGAGTGCAGTGTGTGGTGGACGAACACCGCCTGTACGGGCCCGGTGTACAGCGGTTTCTCCCGTACGGCCGTCTCGTCCGCCCGCCACACCCGCCGCTCCACCACGGGCGGCCTCGGCACCTTCGCGGGCCGGGCCCGAACTTCACCGCGGGGCGGGGCCGGCCGGTCGCGTTCGGGGGCGTCGCACGTCACGAGGAGAAGACCCGGCAGGCAGAGCGCCGCCGCCACCTTGAACCGGTCGAACCCACGCTGCCCCATGGCCCCACTCTGCGCCCGCCTGCGCCGCGTGGGGCTGCTGGGTACGCCCGGCAGGGTGAGGGAACCCCGGCCCGGGCCGGAATCACCCGCCGGAGGCCTGCCGGCCGTGGTCCCTGACCGACTTCTCGATGGTCCGCGCACACGCGGTGAACATCTCGATCTGGTCAGGGGTCAGATCGCGTACGGAAATCTGCTCCAGGGTGCGCCACATGTCGGCGATGGGCTCCCGCAGGGCGCGGCCGGCGTCGGTGAGGTGGACCACCATGACCCGCCGGTCGTGGGGAGCGGGCTCCCGGGTGAGCAGTCCGGCCTCCTGCATGCGGCGCAGTGACTTGGAGACGGTGGAGTGGTCGAGGCCGGCCCGCTCCAGAAGTTCCGCCTGCGTCTGCCCGTCGCGGTCGAAGAGCTGCATCAGCAGCAGTTCCTGTCCCGGGTGCAGGTTCAGGGCGCGCAGCATCGCGGCGGCGTGGCCGCGGTGGACGCGGGCGAGCTGGAAGATGGCGTAGCTCAATCGCCCGTCACGCGCCGCGTCCGGCAGCTCCGATGAGGTGGTGTCGGGCATTGCTGCTCCCTGGTCACAAGAGTGGGTCGATCCGTCAGTTGACGGTGAGGACGATTTTGCCGCGATTGTGGCCGGCGTCGCTGGCCTGCTGCGCCTTGGCGGCTTCCGCCAGCGGGTAGGTGGCGCTGATCGTCGTCACCAGTGTGCCGTCGGCGGCCTGCCGGGCCAGTTCGGCCAGCCGAGCGGCTGAGCGGCGCTGCGGGCCCTCGGCGAAGACGATGCCGAGTTCGGCGGCCCGGAAGTCCGCGGTGGTGACGATCCGGTCGGTGCCACCGCGCAGGGTGATGGAATCCTCCAGTGCGCCCTTGCCCGCGGCGTCGAAGACGGCGTCCACCCCACCGGGGGCGAGTGCACGGACCCGCTCGACCAGACCGTCTCCGTAGACCAGCGCGGTCGCGCCGAGCGAGGTGACGTACTCCTGGTTGGCGGGTCCGGCGGTGCCGATGACACGGGCGCCGCGTGCGACGGCGAGCTGGACGGCGATGGTGCCGAGCGCGCCGGACGCCCCGTGGATCAGCAGCGTCTCGCCCGAGGTGACGTCGAGCAGGTCCAGCACGCGTTCGGCGCCGTCGCTCGCCACGGGCAGGGCGGCGGCGTTCGCCCACTCCAGGCCGGCCGGCTTGGGCGCGAGGACGGCTGCGGGTGCCAGGGCGTACTGAGCGTAGGAGCCGGTGTCGGACCAGCCCAGGACCTCGTCCCCCACCTTCAGGTGGTCCACGCCCTCACCCACGGCGTCGACCACACCGGCGATCTCCCCGCCGGGCACGGCGGGCAGCGTGGTGGGGAAGATCGCCTCCATCCCACCGGAGCGGATCTTGCCGTCCACGGGGTTGACGCCGACAGCCTGTACCCGCACACGGACCTGGCCGGGGCCGGGCCGGGGGACGTCGATCTCGGCCTCGTGCAGAACCTCGGTGCCGCCGAACGTGTCGAAAACAATGGCCTTCATGACGGTGGTCTCCTCAGGTGGATGCCCCGCCGACCACTTTCTGTGGCCAGCCACATAAAAGTAGCATCGATTATGTGGCTAGCCAAGTAATCCGCCCCGGGGGATCAGGGACCCCCCTCCCGCCGCACGTCGAACTCGCACCACACGACCTTGCCGGGCCGCCGTTCACTCACCCCCCGCGGTCAGCTTCGTCATCTGGGAGCCGGTTCTCTCCTTCCCTCTCGGAGGTCGAGAAGTTCATCGCACCCAGTTGGAACACCTGCGCGCCTGCGCCGAACTACCAGGAGTGTCCCTCCAGGTCCTTCCGCTGGACCGGGGCGAACACGCAGGGTTGGATGGACCCTTCTTCGTGCTGGAAACCCCCGACCACCAGCATCTCGCTTACGCCGAATCCAACCGTGGCAGCCACTGGGTCTCCGACCCCGACGAGGTGTCCATCATGGCCCGCAAGTATGCGATGCCGCGTTCGCGGGCCCTTTCACCCGAGGAGTCCAAGGGCCTGTTGGACCGTCTCCTGGGAGAGCAATGAACACCACACTTCAGTGGTTCAAGTCGAGCTACAGCACCGATGAAGGCGGCGCCTGCCTCGAAGTCGCCTACGACTGGCGGAAGTCCAGGTACAGCACCGAGCAGGGCGGCGCCTGCGTAGAGATCGCCCCCTGCCCTCACGCCGTCCACATCCGCGACTCCAAGAACCCCACCGGCCCCATCCTCACCCTCGCCCCCGCCGCCTGGGCCACCTTCACCCCGTACGCGGCCAACTGACCGCGACCTGTACCCGACGGCGTCGGGTACAGGTCAGTGCCGAGGAGTAACCGGCGTTGCCCGGTGAGGTGTTGTTCACCGGGCCCGTCCCCCTCCCGCTACTCGCTCGGCTCCGCCGCGCAGGCGAGGTCCTGCGACGGGCGCTGCCCGCTGGTCAGGAACTCCGTCACCGCGTCGTTCGCGCACGTGTTGGGGCCGAACGGATAGACCCCGTGCCCTCCTTGGTCGGCCGTCACCATCGTGGCCCGCTTGCCGAACGCCTGCCGCAGCTCCTGGGCTCCGGCCAGCGGCGTCGCCGGGTCGCGTTCGTTCTGCGCCATGAGCACGTTCGACGGGCCCCGGTCACCGATGCGTACGGGCGGCTCGACCCGCTCGGTCGGCCAGAACGCGCACGGATTCATGCCGGCCGTGGACCCGCCCAGCATGGGGTAGCGCACCCGGTCGACCGCGACGTTCTTCTGGTACTCCCGGACCGTCCCCGGCCAGCGGGAATCACCGCAGACCACGTAGAAGCGGCCGGACATGAGGCCGTTCGGGTCCGCTGCCGGCGGGCCGAGCGGCGGCAGCGGCCGGTCCGTGTCGACGGCCTGCCATATCTTGGCCAGCAGGGGCATGGTCGCGTCGCTGTAGAGGTAACCGAACGTGGCCCCACGGAACGCCGTTCCGTCGATGCCCTGGACCGGCTTCTCCTCCAACCGCTCCGCGAGATCGAAGAACTTCGCGGTCACCTGCTCCGGTGTGCTGCCCAGGCCGTACTCGGGACGTGCGGCCGCGAACGCCGCGAAGTCCGGGAACCGGTCCTCCAGTCCACGGGCGAACCTCCGCATGGCCGTGACGTCGTAACCGCCGGAGCCCAGGTTGCTGTCGAGCACGATCCGGTCGCTGTTCCCGGGGAACATCGTCGTGTACACGGCGCCGAGGTAGGTGCCGTAGGAGTGACCGAGGTACGAGAGCTTCGGCTCGCCCAGCGCCGCCCGGATCCGGTCCATGTCGCGCGCGGTGTTGGCGGTGGTGGTGTGCGGCAGCATCCATGCCGTCCCCGACGTGGCGCACTGTTCGGCCACGGTCCGGGCGGGCCTCACCTCCCGTGCCACATCGGCGTCGGTGTGCGCGTACGGGGCGAAGTTGCCCCGCGCCTGCTGCTCCGGCGTCAGATCGCAGGTCACCGGCGCGCTGCGGCCGACGCCACGCGGGTCGAAGCCGATCACGTCGTAGGAGTCACGCACCTCCTGCGGCAGCCGCGAGGCGGCGAGAACGGCCGGGTAGTCGAGCCCCGTGCCGCCGGGGCCGCCCGGATTGGTCAGCAGTACGCCTCGGCGCTGGGCCGGTTTCTCGCTCGCCAGCCGGGAGATCGCGATCTCTATCTGCCGGCCGTCGGGGTCCCGGTAGTCCAGCGGGACTTCGAGCGTCGAGCACTCAAGGCGGGGCGCGGCGACATCCTCCGGGCACGGGCCCCACCGTACGGTGTCCGGGGTCGCCGCCCCCGACACTCCCGGCGTCGCCGCCACCGACACTCCGGGGATCGCGGTCACCGCCACCGTGAGGGCGGCGAAGGCGAGAGAGAGGGGTCTTTTCATCTGGTGTCCTCCTGAGGGGCGCACGAGGGCGCCGGTACGGGCAGGCGCTGGACAGCCCGGCGGCCGGCCGTTCCTGCGGGCCGGCACGTCGTTCCGGGCGGAGTTGCAGAGGTTGAGGGCAGGCCGGACCGAGCGCGTGCGCGGCGGAGTCCTCCCCGCGCGGCGCGCCGACGCACCTGCCATGGACGCGGATCCGTCGCCCGGGATGCTGTGGACGCAGGTCCGTCGTCCGGAATGCCGTGGACGCGGACCCGTCACCCGGGATGCCGTCAGGCGGTTTCCCGGCCGCGGATTCCCCCGTGACCACCGGCCCGCCCGGGATCCGGTTCCCGGCGGGTGCGGGCCCGGAGCCGGCCACCGGACGCCAGGGCGACGAGCGGGACGGCTCTCCGTCTTGTGTTCGGTTGTCTCGGCATGTGAACGAGTCTGTCCGCGCGGCGCCGACGGCACATCAGCCCAGCGGCTCGAACCGGCCCCGACCACGGTCGGGACGATGATGCGACTTTGGTCAGGACACATCAGCCCTTGGTCCGGCGCACCGGCCACCCCGTTTCGCGATACTGGCACGGTGAACATGAACGGTGCGCCACAGCTCGGGTGGTGGGAGCAGGCCTGGCGGCTGGCTGCCGCCACGGCGGTGGGCGTGCCGGTCTGGCTCTCCACCGTGGTGCTGCTGTACCGGCAGACGGCCGAAGCGAGCTCCTGGCTCCTCACCGGTGATCCGCTGGTGGCGCTCGGCTGCCTGACGGCGCTTCTGTGGCGGCGGCGGTTCCCGCTCGCCGTCGCCCTGACGGTCGCGATCGCCTCGACCGCGTCGTCACTGGCCACCGGCGCCGTGCTCGTGGCGCTGTGCTCGATCTCCACCCGTCGCCGCCCGGTGGAGATCGGCGTCGTCGGGCTGGCCTACGTGATCGCGTCACAGTTCGCCGTCGGGCTCTACCCGGTCGAGACCCCGCCCGGCTCGCGGTGGGCCCTGCTCACGTTCCCAGCACTGACCGCAGGCATCGCGGCGGCCGTGGGCACGGCCATCGGCGCGCGCCGGGTCGAAGTCCGGTCGCTGCGGGACCGGGCGGAGATCGCGGAGCGGGAACAGACCGCACGCGCGGCACAGGCACGGGCCCGGGAACGGAACCGGATCGCCCGCGAGATGCACGACGTGCTCGCGCACCGGATCTCCCTGGTCGCCATGCAGGCCGGAGCGCTGGACCACCGCGGCGACCTCACGGCCGAGGAGAACCGCGTACTGATCCGCGGCATCGCCGACGGCTCCCAGCAGGCACTGGAAGAGCTACGGGACGTCCTCGGTGTGCTCCGAGCGGACCCGGACCGCCCGGAACCACCGCAGCCCTCCCTCGACCGGATCCCCACACTGGCGGCCGAAGCCCGTGCGTCCGGGCTGGACGTCGCGCTCACCACCGCCGTGACGGGAGCACCGTCCGATGCCGTCGGACGAACCTGCTACCGGATCGTCCAGGAGGGACTGACCAACGCCGCCAAACACGCCCCGGGCGCACACGTACACATCACTCTCGAAGGAACCGCGGGCGACGGGCTGGACGTCAGCGTCCGCAATTCCGCAGCCGCCACAACGTCGTCCAGCACCGCCTCGTCCAGTACCGCCTCGTACACCCCGAAGAGCGCGCGGCCACCGGAATCGGGGTTCGGCCTGCTCGGCCTCGCCGAACGCATCGGCCTCACCGGCGGACAACTCGACCATCACCCCACGTCCGACAACGGATACGTCCTCAGCGTTCACCTACCCTGGCCGGACCCGGTCCACGAGAAGGGAGCCTGAGTGGACAGCGAGCAGGAGCCGGTGCGGGTCGTCATCGTCGACGACGACCAGCTGGTACGCATGGTGCTGCGGCTCGTCATCGACGGCGAACCGGACCTGACCGTCGTCGCGGAGGCGGCGGACGGGGACGCGGCGATCACCGTGGTGGACGAGGAGCGGCCGGACGTCGTGCTGATGGACGTACGGATGCCCGGCCGTGACGGTCTCAGCGCGACCCGGGAGATCCTCACCCGGCCGGCGCCGCCCCGGGTGCTCGTGCTGACCACCTTCGACTCCGACGATCTGGTGCTCGGCGCGCTGGAAGCCGGCGCCCTCGGGTTCGTCTTCAAGGACACCCAGCCGTCGGGGATCCTCGACGCGGTGCGGACCGTCGCGAGCGGCAGCCCCGCGCTGTCTCCGGTGGCCACGGCACGGGTGATCGCCGCGGCCACCGGTCCGGGGTCGTCCCACGCTCGCAGCTCATCCCGCGAAGCCGCACGGCAGAAGCTGTCCGTACTGACCGAACGTGAACGCGAAACCGCCCGGGCCATCGCGGACGGACTGGGCAACCCGGAGATCGCCCGGAGGCTGCGGATCAGCGTCGCCACCGTCAAGGCACACACCGGCAACCTGTTCAGCAAGCTGGCGGCCGAGAACCGGGTGCAGATCGCACTCCTGGTCCACAACGCGGAGGAATGACCCGGCGCCGGGGCACTCCTCAAGCACACCGCCACCCTTCCGCACCCGGTGGCCTTACGCGCCCGCCACCCTTCCGCACCCGGCGGCCTTACGCGCCCGCCACCCTTTCTGCACCCGGCGGCCGTCCACACCCCCACCCCTTCCGCACCGGCCACCCCCTTCCGCACCCGCCAACCTTTCCGCCCCCGGCGGCGACTTCCGGCTGACGACGGCACGACCCCACCCCCGTCAGGAGTCCCGGATGTCCCCCACCACGCCCCGCTCCCACCCCTTCCCTGCCTCCTCCGCCTTCTCCACCTTCTCCGCCGACCGCAGGCGCTTCCTCCTCGGCACCGCTGCCGCGCTCGGTGCCGGAGCCGCCACCGCGCTCGGGCTGCCCGGCACCGCATCAGCCGCGCCAGCGGCAAGCGCGGCAAGCGCGGCCACCGGTACCCTCTACATCGCCAGTGACTCCACCGCGCAGACGTACAACTCCGGCTACTACCCGCAGGCCGGGTGGGGGCAGACGCTGCCCGCGTTCTTCTCCTCCAACATCACCGTCGCCAACCGGGCCATCGGCGGGCGCAGTTCGCGTTCCTTCGTCGAGCAGGGGCGGCTCGCCGCGATCCACCAGGTCATCAAGCCGGGCGACTACCTCTTCGTACAGTTCGGCCACAACGACGCCACCGTCGGCAACGCCGAGCGCTACACCCCGCCCGCCGACTACAAGGAGTACCTGCGCAACGACTACATCCGGGCCACCCGCGCCCGAGGGGCGACCCCCGTCGTGGTGACTCCGGTGTCGCGGCGGTCGTACAACGCGTCCACCGGGCAGTTCAACGTCTCGTTCCCCGCGTACGTCGACGCCGCCAAGGCCGTCGCCGCCGAGGAGGGCGCGCCGCTGGTCGACCTGTCCGCGCTCAGCCGCGCCTACCTGAACGGCATCGGGATCGAGGCGTCCAAGAACGTCTTCCTGTGGCTGAACCCCGGGCAGTACCCCAACTTCCCGAACGGCGTCTCGGACGACACCCACTTCCAGCAGAACGGCGCCACCCAGATGTCCCGTCTGGTCGCCCAGGCCGTGGCGCGGCTCGGACTGCCTCTCTCCGGGGAAGTCAAGCCCGCCACTCTCTGATTCCCGTACCCCACGCGCCCCACGCCGTGCTTCGATGGCGCGATGGATCACACCCCCGTACAACTGCCTGTCCTGCACTGGGGTCGACAGGACGCGCCCCGGCGCGTCCTGCTGCTCCACGGTCTCACCTCGGCGGCGGCCTGCTGGTGGCGCGTGGCGGATGAACTCGCCGGCGCGGGCTGGTCGGTCACCGCCCCGGACCTCCGGGGGCACGGGCTCGCGCCACGGACCCGGCGTTACGACATCGACGGGTTCGTGGCCGACGTGCTGCCCATCCGGCCGCCCGGCGGAGCGTCGCCGTGGGACCTTGTCGTCGGGCACTCCCTGGGCGGTCTCGTCGCTGCCGCCGCCGCGAGCGCCGACCACGGCTGGGCGGACCGGCTGCTGCTGCTCGACCCCGTCATCACCGTACGGGAGGAGATGATCGAGGGCTTCATCCGCTCGGTCTCCGCCGAGGTACGGAACGCCGACCCGGAGCAGATGCTCAGGGAGAACCCGCACTGGCACCCCGAGGACGCCTATCTGAAGGCGCAGGCGGCGCGCCGGACCACGCCGTACGTGGTCGAGAGGTTCCTGCGGGACAACGGTCCGTGGTCGTACGAGAAGGCGCTGGCCGCGTATCCGGGGCCCGTCACCGTGCTCGCCGCCGACCCGAGCCGTGGCCCGGTCTTCACCGCCGAGGTGGGCCGCCGTATCGAGAGCCTCAACTCCGGCTTCCGCTGGTCGGTGGTGGAAGGGGCGGGGCACTCCGTGTACCGGGACAACCCGGACGCGGTGATCGCGGCGGCACTGCGCTCCCCCTGATCCTCCGGCCGCCGGTCCGATGAGTTCGGGCCGTGTCGGAAGTCCACCTTCACACCGCATCCCGGAGAAGGTGGGCCGTATGAACAGCTTGAGCGATGTCCTCGATTCCCATGTCAACAGCGGATCCGTGCCCGGCGTGGTGAGCCTGGTGGCGCACGGCGCCGGGCGGGAGCCGGAGGTGGCGGCGGTCGGTTCCGTCGATACGGCCGGGGGCGCTCCGATGGCCCGGGACACGATCTTCCGTATCGCGTCGGCCACCAAGCCCATCACCGCCGCCGCGCTCATGATGCTGGTCGACGACGGGCGGATCGGGCTGCACGACCCGGTGGCTCGGTGGCTGCCGGAGCTGGCCGCGCCGCGTGTCGTCCGTACGCCCGGGAGCCCGGTCGACGACGTGGTCCCGGCCACCGCGCCGATCACCGTCTTCGACCTGCTCACCTTCCGCGCCGGGTACGGCTTCCCCGCCGACTTCTCGCTCCCCGCGGTCCGGCTGCTCTTCGAGGAGCTGGCCCAGGGGACGCCGGAGCCGCTGCATCTGACGGCGCCCGGCACGTGGATGGAGAAGCTGTCCCGGATCCCGCTGCTGCACCAGCCGGGCGAGGCGTGGCTCTACAACACGTGCTCCGACATCCAGGGCGTGCTGATCGCCCGGGTCGCGGGCCGACCGCTGCCGGAGTTCCTGGCGGAGCGGCTGTTCGAACCGCTGGGCATGACGGACACCGGATTCGCCGTGCCGACCGCGAAACTCGACCGCTTCACCAGCTACTACAAGAGGGACGGGGAGAGCGGCCCCGGCGACGGCCTCGACCTGGTCGACGCCCCGGACGGGCAGTGGAGCAGCCCCCCGTCGTTCCCGTCCGGCGCGGGCGGGCTGGTGTCGACCGCCGACGACCTGTACGCCTTCGCGCGGATGCTGCTCGCCGAGGGGCGCGCGGGCGGCCGGGCGCTGCTGTCGCCCGAGTCGGTGGCGCGGATGACCACGGACCACCTCACCCCGGCGCAGCGCGAGGCGAGCGGGCTGTTCACGGAGGGGCAGGGGTGGGGGTTCGGCGGCTCGGTGGACGTCGTGGAGTCGGCGCCCTGGAACGTACTGGGCCGGTACGGCTGGGTCGGCGGTACGGGAACGGCCGCGCACCTCGTCCCGTCCACCGGCGCGGTGACGGTCCTGCTCAGCCAGGTGGCGATGACCGGCCCGACCCCGCCCACCCTGATGCGCGACTTCTGGCGGTACGCGGCGGAGGCGGGCGGCGCCGTGCGGTGACCGGCGCTCCACCGTGACCGGCGCTCCGCCGTGACCGGCCCCGCGCCGTCGGGCATCAGCCCAGCCGCCTGCCCCGCAGCACCCGCCACAGCACCCACGCCTGGGCGAGGCCCCCGACCGTCAGGAGCGGCAGATACGCCGCGTCCGGGAGCGGCAGCACGGTCAACGGGAGGGAGATCGGCAGCGTCGCCCCGATCAGCCAGACACCCGCGAACCCGGGGTCGTCGAAGAGGATGAGCGCCCCGATCCAGAGGGCGAGTCCCACGACGAGCGCGGCGTAGGCGCCGCCGATCCACAGGGCGACGCGTCCGCGCTCGTAGTGGGCCGGTCCCTGGAAGGCCATGGTCATGGCTCGTCTCTCCTCGTGTACGGCGGAGTCCGTTCCGGATCTCCTGTACTTCAAGGATCACGCCGCCGGGGGCGGACCGGCATCCGTACGCCTACTCAGTGCCCGCTGGGTACGCTCACCGGCCCCCACGCCGCGCCCGCGCGGTCAGGGCCGGACCGCCGCCGACCCCCGTATCTCCGGGTACGCCACCTCCTCGGGCAGCCGGTAGCCGAATTCCTTGAGCCGCGCCGCGACATCCGCCGGGGTGCGGCCCGTCAGGCTCGCACTGCACAGGACGTTCTCCAGGAGAACGTCGTCCAGGAGGGAGCGGTCGGAGTCGAGCGACTTCAGCAGCAGGACGTCCGCCTCGTCGGCGGCCTCCGGTAGCCGCGCGTGCTCGGGCAGCCGGTGGCCCAGCTCGGCCAGCCGTCCCGCGACGTCCGCGGGGGTCCGGCCGGTGGCGAGGGCCGCGCGCAGGACATGCCGTGGCTGTACGCCGACGACACCGTTCGTGGCCAGCCAGGGGGCCCGGCCGTCGAGGTGTGCGCTGAGGAGGACGGAGTCGTCCGCCTCCGGGGTGTCCGGCAGGCCCGTCGGGACGTGGTGGCCCAGCTCCGTCAGGCGGGCGGCGATCTCCGCCGGGGTACGGTCCAGCTCCCGGGCGACGGCGAGGATGTGGCCGACGGCGGCGCGCCCGTCCCCGATGATCCGCTCGTCCTCCGCCGCCGGGGTGTACGGCAGCCGGAAGCCCAGCGCGGCCAGCCGCTTCGCGGCGGTGTGCGGGCCGCACCCCAGTAGGGCCGCGGCGGAGATCACCTGCCGCGCGCTCACCTCCGCGCCGCGCTCCAGCCACGTCCCGCTGCCTCGGGCGTTCGTGCGGATCAGCATGATGTCCCGGGGGTCGGGGGTCTCGGGCAGCGGTGGGGCACCGGTGCCTCCCTCGATCCGGTAGCCGAAGGAGCTCAGCGTCCGCTCGACATCGGCGGGGCTCCGGCCCACCCGTCCGGCCGCGTCGAGTATGTGCCGCAGGGACACCGGCGCGCCGGCATCGATCCAGCGGAGGTGGTAGTCCGTCCTGCCTCCCGCATTGGACAGCAGGGCGTCGTCGGGTGTGACCCTCTCGGGCAACGGGCCTTCGGGCAGCGCGATGTCGGCGAACCCCAGCGCGGTCAGCCGCTCCACCACGGCGTCGGCGCTCCACCCCATGCCTGCCGCCGCGTACAGGACATGTCCGTACGGCACCGTCCTGTCGGTCGTCCACCAGGGCGCCGTGCCGGCCAGCCGGAGACTGGTGACCCGGTTGTCGTCCGGATCCTCGAACTCGGGGGTGTGCCTCATCGTGACGCCTTTCGAAGCGGTGTGACGGCGGGAACGGAAGCGGGAACGCCCGCGGGCGCGGCGGCGGGAACTCCCGCGGATACGGCGCTCATTCGGCCACCGCGACATAGCGGCCGTGGTCCTCCTCGGCGAATTCGAGGAGGTCCTCGTCCTCGTCGCTCCGCCCGCGCAGATGCACCCGGACCCCCGCCGGCTCCAGCGTCGTCCACAGCCGCAGCATCATGTCCCGGCTGAGGAAGTGGTGCGAGAGGTCGAGCAGTTCGAGATGGGTCAGCGGCTGCCCGCGCAGCAGCGCCTCCGCGCCCGCGTCGGAGAGCGTGCCCATCGACAGGCTCAGCGAGGTCAGCCGCTCCACGACCGGCGCCGAGGCGAACGCGGCGGCGATCTCGTCCTGGCGGGGGCTGTTCTGGACCCCGAGGTGGCGCAGGTTCGGCTTGCCCACTCCCGCGAGCAGCGGGGCGAGGTCCTCGACCGTGGTGCCGCCCCCGTACTCGTCGTCGCCGAGCCACAGCTCCAGGCGCTCCAGCGCGGGCAGTTCGGCCGCGGCGATGTGCGCCGCCGCCTCCCGGGGCAGGCCGCCCGACTCGACGCGCAGCACCCGCAGTTCCCGGTGGCCCGTCGCGGGGAAGTCCAGTCCGTCCCCACCGCGTACGGCCAGCTCCCGCAGCCCGGGGAACGCCTTCAGGAACGGCGAGAGATCGCTCTGGCCTATCGTGGAGATCATCGCCTCGTCGTCCTCGACGTCACCGAGGAAGACCGCCTCCAGTGAGGTGAACCGGGAGCTCAGCTCGGTCAGGTAGCGCTCCGCGCCGCCCCCGTCGAAGTCGTACCAGGGGAAGCCGAGGATGACCGCCCGCACCTTCTCCAGCTCGACGTTCCCGACGAAGCGCTCCCAGCAGACGGAGTAGCTCTCGTCGGACTCGTAGGGCCCGCACTGGAAGCGCCAGGCGACGGACGCCGGGTCCGGCAGCTCCGCCGGGTGGGCGAAGGGCGGGACGGTGAACGCGGGGAGCCCGTAGAACTCGCGGACATGCTGCACGTGCGACAAGTTGAGGCTCCCGGGGCTCGGTTCGGGCTGTTTCAGACACCTGACGTTCTATCAGCAGCCACTGACAACCGGCCCCGGCCCCGTCGAACCGGCAGTTCAGAGCCGGTGCGCGGCCTCCGTCGCCCAGTACGTCAGGATCATGGAAGCGCCCGCGCGCTTGATCCCGGTGAGGGTCTCCAGGATCGCCGCGTCCCGGTCGATCCAGCCCTTCTCCGCCGCCGCCTCGACCATCGCGTACTCGCCGGAGATCTGGTACGCGGCGACCGGCACGTCCGTGCTCTCCGCGATCCGCGCCAGGATGTCCAGGTAGGGCAGGGCCGGCTTGACCATCACCATGTCGGCGCCCTCTTCGAGGTCGAGCGCCAGCTCGCGCAGGGCCTCACGGGCGTTGGCCGGGTCCTGCTGGTACGTCTTGCGGTCGCCCCGGAGGGACGAGCCGACGGCTTCCCGGAACGGGCCGTAGAACGCCGACGAGTACTTCGCCGTGTACGCGAGGATCGCCACGTCCTCCTTGCCGATCGTGTCGAGCGCGTCGCGGACCACCCCGATCTGGCCGTCCATCATGCCGCTGGGGCCCACCACATGGACGCCCGCGTCGGCCTGGACCTGCGCCATCTCCGCGTACCGCTCCAGGGTGGCGTCGTTGTCGACCCGGCCCTCGCCGTCCAGCACCCCGCAGTGGCCGTGGTCCGTGAACTCGTCCAGGCAGAGGTCGGACATGACGAGCAGGTCGTCGCCGACCTCGGCCTTCACGGCGCGGATCGCGGCCTGGAGGATCCCGTCGGGGTCCGTGCCGGCCGACCCCGTCGCGTCCTTCTTGGCCTCCTCCGGGACACCGAAGAGCATGATCCCGGAGACCCCGGCCGAGGCCGCGTCCACCGCCGCCTTCCGCAGCGTGTCCAGGGTGTGCTGGACGACGCCGGGCATCGCGGAGATCGCCACGGGCTCGCCGATCCCCTCGCGTACGAACGCGGGGAGGATCAAGTCCGCCGGGTGGACCCGGGTCTCCGCGACCATCCGGCGCATGACCGGGTTGACGCGCAGCCGGCGGGGCCGCGTGCCGGGGAAGGATCCGTACTCAGTCATCGTCAGTCGCCTCTTGCCCCTCTTGGGTGTCCTTACGGGCGCGTCCTGCGCGGGCGGGGCCACCTTCGACGATAGCCCCGGGCGCCCCATGGCCTTACCGACACCGGGACCGGGAAACTCCGGAAACGCCCGTCACACGCGGCGGGGGGGGGGCGCCCGCCCCCCCCGCGCCGGCCCCCGCGGGCGCAGAGAACACACCCCCGGGGCGGGGCCCCCGGCGGGGGGGGGCCCGGGCGGGGGCGCCCGCCGC
>NZ_JBHURV010000037.1:7302-16950 GCF_042673865.1 Streptomyces sp. NPDC056987 | reverse complement strand
GGGGGGCCCACTTTCGACTATCCCCGGGGCCCCCCCCGGCCAAACCCCCCCCGGCCCCGGCCAAACCCCTAAACCCCCCCACCCCCCCGCCGCGCCCGGCCCCCCCCCCCCCCGGGCCCGCGCCCCTGTCTCTCACGTACACACCTCAGGCGTACGGGCCTCAGGTCGTCGTACGCCGTCTCCTGCTGCCCGGACGGCGCTCGCTCGGCCGGGTGACCGCTTCACCGGCCTCCTTGGCCGCCTCCCGGCGCTGCGTGCCGAACGCGGCCAGCGCCTCCGCCAGCTTGTGCACCGACGGCTCCGGCGCCAGGACGTCGACGCGCAGCCCGTGCTCCTCGGCGGTCTTCGCCGTCGCGGGACCGATGCAGGCGATCACCGTCACGTTGTGCGGCTTGCCCGCGATACCGACCAGGTTCCGCACCGTCGAGGACGAGGTGAACAGCACGGCGTCGAAGCCGCCGCCCTTGATCGCCTCGCGGGTCTCGGCCGGCGGCGGCGAGGCGCGCACGGTGCGGTACGCCGTGACGTCGTCGACCTCCCAGCCCAGCTCGATCAGCCCGGCCACCAGCGTCTCCGTGGCGATGTCGGCGCGCGGCAGGAACACCCGGTCGATCGGGTCGAAGACCGGGTCGTACGGCGGCCAGTCCTCCAGCAGCCCGGCGGCGGACTGCTCACCGGAGGGCACCAGGTCGGGCTTCACGCCGAAGTCGACCAGCGCCGCGGCGGTCTGTTCGCCCACCGCGGCGACCTTGATCCCGGCGAAGGCGCGGGCGTCGAGCCCGTACTCCTCGAACTTCTCCCGTACGGCCTTGACCGCGTTGACCGAGGTGAACGCGATCCACTCGTACCGCCCCGTGACCAGGCCCTTGACCGCGCGCTCCATCTGCTGGGGCGTACGCGGCGGCTCGACCGCGATGGTCGGGACCTCGTGCGGGACCGCGCCGTACGACCTGAGCTGGTCGGAGAGCGAGGCGGCCTGCTCCTTCGTGCGCGGGACGAGGACCTTCCAGCCGAAGAGCGGCTTGGACTCGAACCACGCGAGCTGATCGCGCTGGGCCGCCGCGCTGCGCTCCCCGACCACGGCTATGACCGGCCGGTGTCCCTCCGGCGACGGCAGCACCTTCGCCTGCTTCAGGATCTGCGCGATCGTCCCGAGCGTCGCGTTCCACGTCCGCTGGCGCGTGGTCGTACCGGCGACGGTGACGGTCATCGGGGTGTCCGGCTTGCGGCCGGCCGCGACCAGTTCACCGGCGGCGGCCGCCACCGACTCCAGGGTGGTGGAGACGACGACCGTGCCGTCGCTGGCGCCGACCTCGCTCCAGCAGCGCTCGCTGGCGGTCCTGGCGTCCACCATGCGTACGTCCGTGCCCTGGGCGTCGCGCAGCGGCACCCCGGCGTACGCCGGCACACCGACCGCGGCGGCGACGCCGGGGACGACCTCGAAGGGGATGCCCGCGGTGGCGCAGGCGAGCATCTCCGTGCCCGCGTCGCCGTCGAGCCCGGGGTCGCCCGCGACCGCACGGACCACCCGCCTGCCGCCCCGCGCGGCCTCCATGACAATATTGGCCGCATCCCGGATCGCGGGGATCCCGGCGGCTGCTGACGCATCGTCGACAACCGTCAGCGCAGGGGTGCTCACGCCGGCCCGCGCATGGCTCCGTACGACGTCGAGCACATCAGGCTCGGCGATCAGTACGTCAGCCCCCGCGAGCGCCTCGACGGCGCGGAGTGTCAGCAGACCCGGATCTCCGGGTCCGGCACCTAGGAAGGTGACGTGCCCCGATGCGGAGCAGGCCGGAAGGTCAGAGGTGGTGGGGCTCAATGTGCTCGCTCCCCCATAAGACCGGCCGCACCCTTGGCGAGCATCCCCGACGCGAGTTCGCGCCCGAGCGCGAGGGCGTCGTCGAGCGACGTGGGTACGGGACCGGTGATGGACTGCTGCACCAGCGTCGAGCCGTCGGTCGTGCCGACGACGCCGCGCAGGCGCATTTCGTTGACAACCTGTCCGTCGGCCAGCAGGTCGGCCAGCGCACCCACAGGTGCGCTGCAACCGGCCTCCAGGGCGGCGAGCAGGGAACGCTCGGCGGTCACGGCGACCCGGGTGTACGGGTCGTCGAGCCCGGCGAGCACAGCGGCGAGGTCCACGTTGACCGCGGCGCACTCCACTGCGAGGGCCCCCTGGCCGGGGGCCGGCAAAACGGTGTCGACCGGCAGGAGGTCGGTCACTTCGTCCGACCTGCCGATGCGATGGAGCCCGGCGGCGGCGAGCACGACGGCGTCGAGCTCCCCGCTGCGGACGTATCCGATCCGGGTGTCTATGTTCCCGCGGATCGGCACGGTCTCTATGGCCAGCCCATGACTGCGCGCGTACGCGTTGAGCTGGGCGGCGCGGCGCGGCGAACCCGTACCGACGCGGGCCCCGTCGGGCAGCCCCTTGAAGAGCAGCCCGTCCCGGGCGATCAGCGCGTCCCTGGGATCCTCGCGGCGCGGCACGGCGGCCAGCATCAGCTCGGCGGGCTGCGCCGTCGGCAGGTCCTTGAGGGAGTGCACGGCGAAGTCGACCTCGCCGCGCAGCACCGCGTCACGGAGCGCGGTGACGAAGACGCCGGTGCCGCCGATCTGCGCCAGGTGCTCGCGCGAGGTGTCGCCGTACGTGGTGATCTCGACCAGTTCGACGGGGCGCCCGGTGAGCCGGCGCACCGCCTCCGCCACCTGGCCGGACTGCGCCATGGCGAGCTTGCTGCGCCTCGTGCCCAGCCTCAGGGCCTTGTCGGGCCTCAACGGCTCCTCGGGCCGTGAGGCCGTCTCGGGCCTCAGTGCCTTCTCGGTCATACTCGCCCTCTGCCTACACCGTCGGTGTCATTCAGGTCGGCCCGGCTGACGGCGGCGACCGTCTGCGGGTCGAGGTCGAAGAGTTCGCGCAGCGCGTCCGCGTACCCGGCGCCGCCGGGCTCGCTGGCGAGCTGCTTGACCCGCACGGTGGGCGCGTGCAGGAGTTTGTCGACAACGCGGCGCACGGTCCTGGTGACCTCGGCGCGCTGTTTCCCGTCGAGGCCGGGGAGCCTGCTGTCGAGGCGGGCGATCTCGCTGTTCACCACGTCGGCGGCCATGGCGCGCAGCGCGACCACGGTCGGGGTGATGTGGGCGGCGCGCTGGGCGGCGCCGAAGGCGGCCACCTCGTCGGAGACGATCGTGCGGACCTGGTCGACGTCGGCGGCCATGGGCGCGTCGGCGGACGCCTCGGCCAGCGTCTCGATGTCCACCAGCCGTGCGTCGCCGAGCCGGTGCACCCCGGCGTCGATGTCGCGGGGCATGGCGAGGTCGAGGAGGGCGAGGGGCGCCGGGCGGTCGTGCAACGCGCCCTCGACGGCGTCGGCCGTCAGGACGAGGCCGGTGGCACCGGTGCAGGAGACGACGACATCGGCGCGGGCCAGCTCGCCGGGGACGGCGCCCATGTCCACGGCGCGGGCGGTGACGCCCCCGCCGGACTCGGTCAGGCTGTACTGGGCCAGTATCTGTACGAGCCGCTCGGCCCGGCCGGCCGTGCGGTTGGCGACGACGATCTCGGCGACGCCGGCCCGGGCGAGGGTCGCGGCGGCCAGCGAGGACATGGAGCCCGCGCCGATCACCAGCGCGCGCTTGCCCTCGGCCCAGGCGTTGACGTCGGCGCCGGCGGCGAGCTGTTCGAGGCCGAAGGTGACGAGCGACTGCCCGGCCCGGTCGATGCCGGTCTCGCTGTGGGCCCGCTTGCCGACCCGCAGGGCCTGCTGGAACAGGTCGTTGAGGAGACGGCCCGCGGTGTGCAGCTCCTGGCCGAGCGCGAGCGTGTCCTTGATCTGGCCGAGGATCTGGCCCTCGCCGACGACCATCGAGTCCAGGCCGCAGGCCACCGAGAAGAGGTGGTGGACGGCGCGGTCCTCGTAGTGCACGTACAGGTAGGGGGTCAGCTCGTCCAGTCCGACGCCGCTGTGCTGGGCGAGGAGAGTGGACAGCTCGGCGACCCCGGCGTGGAACTTGTCGACGTCGGCGTAGAGCTCGATGCGGTTGCAGGTGGCGAGGACGGTGGCCTCGGTCGCGGGTTCCGCGGCGAGGGTGTCCTGCAACAGCTTGACCTGCGCGTCCGCGGTGAGCGACGCGTGTTCGAGGACGCTCACCGGCGCGCTGCGGTGGCTCAGTCCGACGACCAGGAGACTCATGCCGGCATCACCGCGGGGACGTCCCCGTCGGGTCCCTTCCGGCCGGGCGGGGTGGTGCCGGCCGTCGTCTCCGTCTCCGCCACACCCGCGGCGGTCTCGCGCTCGGCGGGCGTCATCGCCGCGAGGGCCGCCTCGGCGGCGGCGCCCTCACCGGCCTTGCGCTGCTCGTGGAAGGCGAGGATCTGGAGTTCGATGGAGAGGTCGACCTTGCGGACGTCCACACCGTCGGGCACCGACAGCACGGTCGGCGCGAAGTTGAGGATCGAGGTGACCCCGGCGGCGACCAGCCGCTCACAGACCTGCTGGGCGGCGCCCGCGGGGGTCGCGATGACCCCGATCGAGACGCCGTTGTCGCTGATGATCGTCTCCAGCTCGTCCGTGTGCTGGACGGGGATCCCCGCGACCGGCCGGCCCGCCATCGCGGGGTCGGCGTCGATCAGCGCGGCGACCCGGAAGCCGCGGGAGGCGAACCCGCCGTAGTTGGCGAGCGCGGCGCCGAGGTTACCGATCCCGACGATCACGACCGGCCAGTCCTGCGTCAGGCCCAGCTCGCGCGAGATCTGGTAGACGAGGTACTCGACGTCGTAGCCCACACCGCGGGTCCCGTAGGAGCCGAGGTACGAGAAGTCCTTGCGCAGCTTCGCGGAGTTGACCCCTGCGGCGGTGGCGAGTTCCTCGGAGGAGACCGTGGGTACCGAACGCTCGGAGAGAGCGGTCAGCGCCCGCAGATACAGCGGAAGCCTGGCGACGGTGGCCTCGGGGATTCCTCGGCTACGGGTCGCCGGTCGGTGAGTTCGGCCAGTTGCCACGGTGCTCCAACGGGATGAGCTGGGCTGCAGGCGGCCGTATGTCCCAGGACCGCCCCGTCGAATGCAGGCTATGTCTTTGTGAACGCGTGCACAAAGATTGTGTCCGCTTTGTCCGAGCAAAGTGACCGGGGTCACGCGCCTCGATCCGGCCATCCCGGAACCGGGGACCGCTTCAGCCCGTTGCACACACGAAGGGGGCAAAACCGCACACACTCCTCACGAAATACGCCCCCGCGACCGCCCGGCACCGGTCCCCGAACCGGCGGTGATCCACCCCCGCACCCGGCTCGCACACGGGAGGACGATCACCGGAGAGAAGGCTGCAAAGCGCCCACGATGGTAGCCGTCTTTTGACTCACGCCCCCAGCTCACGCCGGAGCCGCTCCGCGTCCACCCGCCAGAACGTGTGCTGCTCGCCGTCGACCAGCACCACCGGGATCTGCTCCCAGTAGGCACGGTGCAGCGCCTCGTCCCGCGTGATGTCCTTCTCCTCCCAGGAAGCACCGGTCTCGGCACAGACCGCCTCGACGACCGCGCGGGCGTCGTCGCAGAGATGACACCCCGGTTTCGAGACAAGCGTCACCATCCGCTCGCCGGCCTTCTTCTTCGTCGTACGCCGCAACAAAGGACTCATGGCCCCCATTCTCCGCCCGCCGGGCGCCGGGACCCGCCGGTTGTCCACAACCGGACCCTGTTGGCATGATCACCGCATTAGCACACCGGTCACGGAGAGTTCACCCCTCGGCCTCCCCGCCCGTCCGGAACCACCGAACAGACTGGCTATGCTCACGCTATGGCCGCACTGGGATGGCTCACCCCCCGTAAGCGCTCCGCCACCGCGAGGAGCGTGCTCGCAGGCGAGGCCGCAGCCGAGGCAGGACTCAGGTCCACACAGGAATCACAGGTCACCGAACCCGCCCCGGACACGGCCGCCGAGGTGCCCGACTTCCCCGTCGCCGGGGACGTACGCGCCGCCGCCTTCTTCGACCTCGACAACACCGTGATGCAGGGCGCCGCGATCTTCCACCTCGGCCGCGGCCTGTACAAGCGGAAGTTCTTCCAGCGCCGCGAGCTGGCCCGGTTCGCCTGGCAGCAGACCTGGTTCCGGCTCGCGGGCGTCGAGGACCCGGACCACATGCAGGACGCCCGCGAGAGCGCCCTGTCCATCGTCAAGGGCCACCGCGTCTCCGAGCTGATGTCCATCGGCGAGGAGGTCTACGACGAATACATGGCCGACCGCATCTGGCCGGGCACCCGCGCCCTCGCCCAGGCCCACCTCGACGCCGGCCAGCAGGTCTGGCTGGTGACCGCCGCGCCCGTCGAGACCGCCACGATCATCGCCCGCCGCCTCGGCCTGACCGGCGCCCTCGGCACCGTCGCCGAGTCGGTCGACGGCGTCTACACCGGCCGGCTCGTCGGCGAACCGCTGCACGGACCCGCCAAGGCCGAGGCCGTCCGGGCGCTCGCCGCCGCCGAGGACTTCGACCTGGACCGCTGCGCCGCGTACAGCGACTCGCACAACGACATCCCGATGCTCTCGCTGGTCGGACACCCGTACGCGATCAACCCCGACGCCAAGCTCCGCAAGCACGCGCGGAAACTGGACTGGCGGCTGCGCGACTACCGCACCGGCCGCAAGGCGGCCAAGGTCGGCATCCCGGCCGCGGCCGGGGTCGGCGCCCTCGCCGGCGGCACGGCCGCCGCGGTGGCCCTGCACCGCCGCCGGCGCTGACCCCCGGACAGGCCCGGGCACGTCCGCCATTCGGCGCTCGACATTCAGCACATCAGGCACATCCGGCGTGTTCCGTATGTTTCGACACGCCGGGCGACACAACGGACGGCCCCGCGGGAACACGCGCGGGGCCGTCCGCACATCTGCACGCCGTCACTCAGCCACAACCCATCACGAGAGCAAGCAGATCTTGACGCAATCTGATCAATAAATGGTCACGATGTGCTACTAGATCCGCCCCCTAGGGGGCACGGAAGCGACGTAATCGATGATTTGAGCAACTGGGTGTAGCACTGCCTGTACGAAGCGTTATTCTCCTCAGACGCATACCGGACCCCACTCACCACCACGGCGAGTGAACGGTCCCGCACTGCACGTGATGGAAGCTCTGCCTCTGGGAGTCCCGTGTACCCACACGTCGGGGTTGACGCCTCGGGCCTGGCTACGCTGCGCGCAACGGTCATCGACCACTTGCGCGGCTTCGTCCCCACCGCGTACGCCGTCCCCGCCCTCGCCGCACCGGCCCCTGCCGTGAGCGGCCCTATCGGACCTTGTTACGCCCTGGCGAGTGGTGGTGCGGCCGTCGGCAGACGGGGCGGCCGCAGCAGCTCCGCCACCCCGACCACCGCCCGCCGGCCCAGCGCCGACAGCGACAGCGCCCGCATGATGGAGTTGGTGGAGCGCGCCCAGGCCGGCGAGGCCGAAGCCTTCGGCCGGCTGTACGACCAGTACAGCGACACCGTCTACCGCTACATCTACTACCGCGTGGGCGGGAAGGCGACCGCCGAGGACCTCACCAGCGAGACGTTTCTGCGCGCCCTGCGCCGCATCTCCACCTTCACCTGGCAGGGCCGCGACTTCGGCGCCTGGCTGGTCACGATCGCCAGGAACCTGGTCGCCGACCACTTCAAGTCGAGCCGCTTCCGGCTGGAAGTGACCACCGGCGAAATGCTCGACGCCAACGAGGTCGAGCGCAGCCCCGAGGACTCGGTCCTGGAGTCCCTCTCGAACGCGGCCCTCCTCGAAGCCGTACGGAAGCTCAACCCCCAGCAGCAGGAGTGCGTCACGCTCCGCTTCCTCCAGGGCCTCTCGGTCGCCGAGACCGCGCGGGTCATGGGCAAGAACGAAGGAGCGATCAAAACCTTGCAGTACCGAGCCGTCCGCACCCTGGCCCGGCTGCTCCCCGAAGACGCCCGCTGACCGTCCCGCCCACGGCCCCACCCCCACCCCCGTCCGCGGCCCACCCCCGCAGTTCCTTCCACATCCCTCTCCCCCCACGCCGCCCGCACCGCGAGCCCAACTCACCGTCAGTGACGCCGTGATGACGCACTGGTCCGATCATCTTTCGTCCGTAACCCAAGTGCCGCGCCGCTCGTTGTGCGAGATGCAGGCTCCCTGCGGTCACGCCATGCCCGCACTCCACTCACTCATTCGTGTGGATGCGCTCAAGGCGTGCAACCTTCCGGACCCCCAGGGGAGTCGATCGTCATGACGAGAGGAGGTGCCGCCAGTGATCGCGAACGTTTCGGCACACCGGCGGGCGAACGCCTTCGCCCAGGCCCTGGAAGACCGGACGCTCCAGGGCACGGCGGCCGAACAGCCCGCCGATTCGGCCGAACCGGCTGAACAGGGGCGGCTGTTGGCCCTGGCAAGTGGTCTCGGTGAACTGCCGAGGCCCACGCTGGACCCCGAGGTCAAAGTGGTGCACCGGGCGAAGCTCGTGGCCGCCATGGAGGCCATGCTGTTGGAGGGCACAGCCGCCGGGGAGGTGAATCCCAGCCCTACGGTCCCCGAGCAGCGGAAGTCGGGCCGCGGCGCCCATCGCGCTTCCCGGCTGCGCACCTTGCGGCCGAGATCCCGCTGGTCCAAGGGGCTCGCGGCCGGCGGACTCACGGTCGGAGTGGCCGCGGGCGCCTTCGGCGGCGTCGCCGCCGCCAGCTCCGACGCCCTGCCCGGCGACTCCCTTTACGGGCTCAAGCGCGGCATGGAGGACTTCAAGCTCAACCTGGCGGGCGGCGAGTCCGACCGCGGCGAGCTGTACCTCGACCATGCCTCGACCCGCCTCAACGAGGCACGCCGGCTGATGGAGCGGGACCGCTCCGGCCAGTTGGACCACGAGTCCCTCAGCGAGATCCGCCGCACCCTGGGCGTCATGAAGCACGACGTCACCGAGGGCCACCGGCTGCTCCACCGGGCCTACGAACGGGACGGCTCGCTCGGCCCGATCGCCACCCTCTCCTCGTTCTCCACCTCGCACCGCCAGACGTGGAACGGGCTGCGCGAGCGGCTGCCCGTCCAGCTCACGGACGTCGGCAACGAGGTGAGTTCGGTGTTCGACGCCATAGACGAAGAGGTCGCCCCCCTCCAGTCACTCCTGCCACAAGAACCGGAGACGCACCAGGACCCCACCCGCCCCGGCTCCACCCAGGACTCCACCGGCGGCGGCCACCCGCACCAGGACCACCCCGCACCCGCCACCCCGCACGAGAGCGGCGGTACGGGCAGCGGCTCCGCCCACACCGAGGAGCGGAGGACGGATCCGTCGAGCCCCGGTTCGGCCTCCTCCTCCGAGGACGGTCTGCTCGGCGGAACTACGGGCGGCCTGCTCGACCCGCCGCCGAACAGCGTCACCCCCTCGCCGTCCGACGACAACAACAGGGACAGCACCGACCGCCCCGGCCCGGACATCACCATCCCGCCCCTGCTGCCCGACCTGCTCCCAGGGCTCGGCATCAAGACGGAGGACACCGACTAGGCCGGTACCGAAGAGATTTCACCCTGGTGTGGGGGGGGGGGGGGCGCCCCCCCCCCCCCCCCCCCCCCCCCCCCCCCCCAAAAGCCGACGGCACCCAACCAAGAATATAAAGGAGGAAAGAAGAAAAAAGAAACCCCCCGGAACACCACCGGTTTG
>NZ_JBHURV010000037.1:0-7292 GCF_042673865.1 Streptomyces sp. NPDC056987 | reverse complement strand
CTACCTTGTGGTTTACTTTCTGGTTGTTGTTTTTTTTTTTTATTTGCCCCTGCTTTGGGGGGTTAGTGTTCATATTTCCCTTGGTTGGGTGGGGGGGGGACCTCCCCGCCCAGCACACCGGAGAATCAGGAGAATCAAGAGGCCTCGGACACCATCAGAAGAAGTCAGAGACGATCAGAAGAAGACGGACCGCCGCTGCACCAGCAGCTTGTAGAGCGTGTGCTGGATCTGCTCGCGGACCTGATCGGTCAGGTTGAACATCAGCATCGGATCCTCCGCCGCCTCCGGCGGATAGCCGTCCGTCGGGATCGGCTCACCGAACTGGATCGTCCACTTCGTCGGCAACGGCACCGCCCCCAGCGGCCCCAGCCACGGAAAGGTCGGCGTGATCGGGAAGTACGGGAGCCCCAGCAACCGCGCCAGCGTCCGCGAGTTGCCGATCATCGGATAGATCTCCTCGGCACCCACGATCGAGCACGGCACGATCGGCACCCCGGCCCGCAGCGCCGTCGAGACGAACCCGCCCCGCCCGAAACGCTGCAATTTGTACCGGTCGCCGAACGGCTTCCCGATGCCCTTGAACCCCTCCGGCATCACCCCGACGACCTCACCGCCCAGCAGCAGCCGCTCCGCGTCCTCCGCACAGGCCAGCGTGTGCCCGGCCTTCCGCGCCAGCTCGTTGAAGACCGGCAGCACGAAGACCAGATCCGCCGCGAGCAGCCGCAGATGCCGCTGTGCCGGATGGTTGTCGTGGACGGCCACCTGCATCATCAGCCCGTCCAGCGGCAGCGTGCCCGAGTGGTTGGCCACCACGAGCGCCCCGCCGTCCGACGGGATGTTCTCGATGCCCTTCACCTCGACACGGAAGTAGTTTTCGTACAGCGGCCGGAGCAGCGACATCAGGACCTGGTCGGTCAGTTCCTTGTCGTAGCCGAACTCGTCGACCTCGTACTCACCGGTCACGCGGCGGCGCAGAAACGCCAGTCCGCCCGCGAGCCGCCGCTCCCAGCCTCCCCCGGCGGCGTCCTCCGCGGCCGCCCCCGGAGAGGCCGCCCCGGGCGCCGCAGCCCGCTCGCCGTCCTCAGGACCGTCAGGACCGTCGGGGCCGTCGCCCGCCCGCGGCTCCGGTACGGGCGTCAGCGGCCCCTGAGCGCGCTTCGACGCACCGTCCTTGCCGTGCTGCTGCCGCCGGCCACCGCCGCCCCCGGAGCCCGAGCCCGAGCCGCCACCCGAGCCGGCCCCGCGCCGCGACCTCGGCTCCTCACCGAAGGGGATGACCTTGGCATCAGCCATGTCCGGGGCGCTCCTTGCTGACGAGGGTGGAGAGACGGTCGACGGTACGGCCCACCGCCTCCGGCGGCAGCAGCCCGGCGTCCCGGGTGCGCGCGAAGTCCGCGAACGCCTCCGCGGTCGTGTACGAGGGCACGAAACCCAGTGTCTCGCGCATCTGATCCGTACTGACCACCCGGCCGTGGGTCAGCAGCCGGATCTGCTCCGGCGAGAAGTCCGAGACCCCGACCGTGCGCAGCGCCGAACCCACCCAGGTCACCGCGGGCAGCGGCACGGGCACCGTGGGCCGCCCCAGCCGCCGTGAGCACTGCGAGAGGGTCAGCACACCGTCCCCGGCCACATTGAACGTGCCGCTGTTCAGCGTCCCGCGCCGCGGTGCCTCCGACGCGATCAGCAGCACGTCGAGCACATCGTCCTCGTGCACGAACTGCAGCCGCGGGTCGTAGCCGAAGACCGTCGGCAGGGCGGGCAGCGACAGGTACTCGGCGAGCGGGGAGTCGGCCGAGGGCCCCAGGATGTTCGCGAAGCGCAGCACACAGACCGCCACATCGGGCCTGCGGCGCGCGAAGCCCCGTACGTACCCCTCGACCTCCACCGCGTCCTTGGCGAAGCCGCCGCTCGGCAGCGACTTGGGCGGCGTGGTCTCCAGGAAGACCGCCGGGTCCCGGGGCGCCGAGCCGTACACGCTCGTACTGGACTTCACGACCAGCCGCTTGACAGCCGGCGATTTCTGACAAGCGCCGAGGAGCTGCATCGTGCCGATGACATTGGTCTCCTTGACCGCCGCCCGGCCGCCCGCGCCCAGCGGAGTGCCCGTCACATCGAGATGGACGACGGTGTCGACCGCGTGCTCGGCGAGGACCCGCGCGATCGCCGGTCTGCGGATGTCCGCCCGGACGAACTCCGCCTCGCCCAGTCCGTGCGCCGGGGTCACCGCGTCCACGGCGATCACCCGGTCCACCCCGGACTCCCGTTGCACACGCCGTACGAAACGGCCGCCGAGCTGCCGGGCCGCCCCGGTCACGAGCACGACCTTGCCCAAGATCAGCGCCTTCCCTGTTCCCACCGGTGTTCCCACTGGGTCTGCCACGTCACCGTAGCGGGTCGCCGTCACGAAGCGACGACCGGAGGACGTGCCACGCGCCCATTCGACCGACGGACAGCCACGTGCGGAGGACACCGGGAAACAACCGTGGCCCTCTCACCATGCCGGTGAAAGGGCCACGAATGCGCGTACAGCTATCGCACTTACTTCTTGTTGCGACGCTGAACGCGGGTGCGCTTGAGCAGCTTGCGGTGCTTCTTCTTGGCCATCCGCTTACGCCGCTTCTTGATAACAGAGCCCACGACTACCCTCGCTCACTTCTCTTCACTCGGTGCGGGGCGTCTGGGCCCACACGACCTACGTCGGCCTAGCCTACCCGCCGCCGAGTGAGGGACGTAATCCGAGGGAAAACCCAGTCCCCCCTCCCGGCGGTATTCGCCCTCCGACAAGCCCTGGAGGACAGAACACCGCCGGTCACGGGTACTACGCGGACTCGACCCCCACAAAGGACTCGCGGAGGTACTCGTGAACCGCTTGCTCCGGAACCCGGAAGGACCTGCCCACCCGGATCGCCGGCAGATGACCGCTGTGCACCAAGCGGTACACGGTCATCTTCGACACTCGCATCACCGAGGCGACCTCCGCCACGGTAAGGAACTTGACCTCGTTGAGAGGCCTCTCGCCAGCAACCATGATCCACCTGTACCTTCCGCACCCGACGGCCACCGGCTTCCCCTCCGGTAACTCTTCGTCGCTGTGCGCTCACATCCCAGACTAGGGGCGGGTGATGCGAGTGGGGAAGAGGAGCAGCCTCCGGCCGCCTACTGTGACAGACACGCCCGATTGAGTACATAGCGAGTAAGCGGCAGGTAGTAATCGGACCGCACCGCGTCATCGAGCGGGACGGCCACCGACACCCGCCCCTCCGCCTCCCCGACGAAGAGCGCGGGATCGTCCGTGTCCGCCAGGCCGATGGCCTCAAAACCCAGCTGACCTGCCCCGCAGACCCATCCGTGGTCCCCGACGACCAGTCCGGGAAGGGGCCCTCCGGCCTCCGCCAGAGCATCCAGAACGGCCCGGACCGGTAGCGGCGAGTGGGTGTGTGCGCCGGTCTCACGCCCCGCGCACGGCACGCCGGGCTCCCGCACCAGAGCGACTCCCCGTACGTAGTCGAGGTTGTACGTGCGTACCCCGAACCGGGTCGTTATGTCGATACATCGCCCCTGCGCCGGGGTGAGGACGAGACATCCCGCCGCCGACAAAGCGTCTGCCAATCCCGCGTAGAACCCGAGCAGCCGGTGCGGATGCCCCGTACCCAGCAGCACCGGAATCCGCCGCGCCGCCGCCTCGCCCAGCCGCTCCGCGAAAGCCGCCAGCGCCGTCAGCGTCAGCTCCGGATCAATCACATCAGGCCCCGACACATGATCGGAATCGCCCGACACCCCGCACTTGTCGGCCATGAGACGGAGCAAGTCCCGCTCATCCCATGCCCATTCAGGATCGATTCCGATCGTCACCCGCGGATCCCGCGCGGCGAAGAGACGGTAACTGCGCAGGCTCTCCTCCCGCGAGGTCGCCACAGGACCGGCCAGCCTGGCCGCCAGAAGATGCGCCCGCAGGGCACCGGTGCTCAACACCCCACCGATGCTGCCGCCTTGCCCGCCCCACCGGGCGGGAACACCGCCGACACCGCACGGTTGGCGTAACGACCACTACGGACCGGCGCCGACCCTCACGCCAGCAGCCCCCGCAGCGGGAACACCGCCTTACGCGTCGCCAGCACCGCCTGGTCCAGCCGGTCCGCCGGGTCGTACCCCGACTCCCACGACCGCCAGGCCGGCGTCCGCCCGTCCGTCATCCGCCCCGGCCCCCGCTGCCGCGTCCGCGCGTACACCTCGTGCCGCCACACCTCCGGCGGCTCCGACAGCGGATCGACCGGCTCGTGCGCCGCGATCCCCACAAGATGGGTCCAGGACCGCGGCACCACGTCGACCACCGCGTACCCGCCCCCGCCGAGCGCCAGCCACCGCCCGCCGTCCGCGTACCCGTGCGCCAGAT
This sequence comes from Streptomyces sp. NPDC056987, assembly GCF_042673865.1. Lineage (NCBI taxonomy): Bacteria > Bacillati > Actinomycetota > Actinomycetes > Kitasatosporales > Streptomycetaceae > Streptomyces > Streptomyces sp. NPDC056987. The sequence continues at coordinate 2,899 of NZ_JBHURV010000037.1, read as the reverse complement.
CGTGGCAGGACGCCTGCACCGCACGCTGCGCGTCCAGCGACACCGCGAGATGCGCGAGGGGATCCTCGAAGTGCGTGTCCGCGCCGTGCTGGGTCACCAGCACCTGCGGCCGGAAGTCCGCCAGCAGCTCCGGCACCACCGCGTGGAACGCCCGCAGCCACCCCTCGTCCCCCGTCCCCGCCGGCAGCGCCACATTGACCGCACCGCCCTCACCCGCACCGGCGCCGGTCTCCTCCGGCCAGCCGGTCGCCGGGAAGAGCGTCCGGGGATGCTCGTGCAACGACACCGTCAGGACCCGCGGGTCCTCCCAGAACGCCGCCTGCACACCGTCCCCGTGATGCACGTCCACATCGACGTACGCGACCCGCTCCGCCCCCAGCTCCAGCAGCCGCGCGATCGCCAGCGCCGCGTCGTTGTACACGCAGAACCCGGACGCCGCCCCCGGCATCGCGTGGTGCAGCCCACCCGCGAAGTTCACCGCGTGCGCGCACTCCCCGCGCCACAGCGCCTCCGCCGCGCCCACCGACTGCCCGGCGATCAGCGCCGACGCCTCGTGCATCCCCGCGAAGGCCGGATCGTCCGTCGTACCGAGCCCGTACGACATCTCGGCGGCCCGCGGATCGCGCGAGGCGCGCCGCACCGCGTCCACGTACTCCTGCCGGTGGACGAGCCGCAGCGTCGAGTCCCCGGCGGGCGGCGCCGCGACGACATCCACCGCTCTGTCCAGCTCGTACGCCCGCACCAACCCCATCGTCAGGGCCAGCCGGACCGGATCCATCGGGTGGCTGGGCCCGAAGTCGTACGCCGTGACTGCGTCATCCCACATCAACTGTGCGCGGCCGCTCATGCCCGCCACCGTATCGGTCCTCCTCCGCCGCGAACGAGCGGGCGTACACCAGTGTCACGAGGACCATCACCATCGGCACGAGCATCGCCCCCCGGTAGTTCCATGCCTCGCCCAACGCCCCCACCAGCGGCGACCCGACGAGAAACCCCACGTAGTTGAAGACATTGAGCCGGGCCACGGCCGCGTCGCTCGCCCCCGGGAACAGCCGCCCGGCCGCCGCGAACGTCTGCGGCACGAGCACACACAGCCCGAGCCCCAGCAGCGTGAACCCGAGGATCCCCACCCACGCCCCCGGCGCCACCGCCACCACCGCGAACCCGGCCCCCGCCAGCACGGATCCGCTCCGCACCACGACCACCGACCCGAACCGCCGCACCCCGAGATCCCCGACCGCGCGCCCCAGCAGAGTGGTGACCATATAAGCGTTGTACGGGACGGTCGCGAGCTCCTCCGAGCTGCCCAGCACGTCCTGGAGGTACTTGGCACTCCAGTTGGAGACGGTGGAGTCACCGATGTACGCGAAGCACATCACCAGGCAGAGCGGCAGCAGCACACGAAAAGCCACCGGCGTACGATCCCCCGCCGCCCTCTCGCCATCCGCCCCTTCCGCCCCTTCCGCTCCTTCTTCCTCCCCGGCATCCACATACCAGCGGGATCCGACGAGCGCGGCCGGCAACAGCACCACGACGACCGGCAGATACGACACCAGCAGCGAGAGATGCCAGTGCGCCCCCGCCCAGGCCAGCGAGGCCCCGGCGATCCCGCCGAGGCTGAACGCCGCGTGGAAGCCGAGCATGATGCTGCGCCCGTACGACCGCTGAAGGCTGACGCCGAGCATGTTCATCGACGCGTCCAGCGCACCGACGGAGAGCCCGAACGCCCCGAGCGCGACCGCGAGCTGCCAGACGGCGTCACCGGCCCCGACACCGAGCAGGGCCAGCAGCACGAGGGGCTGGGCCCAGCGCAGCACGAGCCCCGGCCGGACCCGCGCGACCACCTTCTCGGTGGCGACACTGCCGACACCGGCCAGCACGGGCACAGCGGCGAGGAAGAGCGGGAGGAGACCGTCGGATATCCCGTACCGGTCCTGGATGGCGGGGATACGCGTCACCAGAAGGGCGAAGCTCACCCCCTGGACGAAGAAGCTGAGCCCCAGGGCGGACCGACCGTGCCGCATACGCACATCTGTCATGGCCGGACAGCGTAGGACGCCCTTCTACCCATGGGTAGGTGGATCAGGCAACGGATCGGCCAAGCAATCCCGGCAGCTCGGCCATCCTGGCGAAGTACCCGGTGGCACCGGGCAGTTTCCCGGCGGGCGTCATCGCCGTGAACGCGTACACATCCATGCCGGCGGCCCGCGCGGCCTGGACCCCGAGGGGACTGTCCTCGACGACGGCACACCGCCCGGGGTCGACCCCCATCCGCTCGGCGGCGTGCAGAAAGAGATCGGGCGCCGGCTTCCCGCGCCCGACATCCTCGGCGCTGAAGACGACGCTGCCCGCGCCACCCTCCGTCTCCCCGTGGCGGAACCACCGGTCGAGGCCGGTCTTCCGGTGCCCGACACGGATGCGCTCATGGCTTCCGGAGGAGGCGAGGCAGTACGGCACGCCGTCGGCGGCCAGCTTCTCGATCACCTCGACCACACCGTCGACCGGCGTCAACTCCCGCTCGAAGGCGGCGAAGACCCGGGAGTGCAACACCTCGTCGAAGTCCTCGGGCAGCCGCTGCCCGGTCCGCGCGTGAACGAGATCGTGGACGCGGTGCACGGCGGCCCCCATGAAGTCCCGCAGGGAGTCCTCGTAGGAGGTGGGGTGGCCCAGCTCGGTGAGATAGCCGGCCAGGATGGTGTTGGAGAGCCGTTCACTGTCGACGAGGACGCCGTCGTTGTCGAAGATGACGAGTTCGTAGCACATACCACCGAGCCTAAAACGGCCCCTCAACTCTCCCTACAAGGCCCCTGAACGCAGAAATGCCCCGCACCATACGGTGCGGGGCATTCCCACAATAATTGTTCGGCGGCGTCCTACTCTCCCACAGGGTCCCCCCTGC
>NZ_JBHURV010000036.1:0-92378 GCF_042673865.1 Streptomyces sp. NPDC056987 | reverse complement strand
GGCCCGGACCCGAGAGGGTCCGGGCGACGCGCCTCTCGTGTGACCTGTGCCGGAGAGTCGGGTTTCAGCGGCCTTCGGTCTGCGGCGGTTCCCAGACCGAGCAGTCGTGGGCGAAGAGCACACGTCGTGGGTCGAACTCGGCGAGCCGGTCCAGCCAGTGCCGATAGGGAGGAAGCGGCTGCTCCACGCCGCGAAGTGTCGCGTGGCGGGCCAATTGCTCGGACGCGAAGTGGGAGGCGAAGTCGTGTGCCTGGCCGGCGAGGACCACGGTGCCGTCGCCCTGCCGGAGGACCAGCGACTGGTGCCCCCGGGTGTGCCCGGGTGTCGGAATGATCCAGATCCCGGGCCAGAACTCGGTCTCGCCGGCGACTTCTTCGTAGGTTGCGCCAGGGAAGTCGATCAGCTTGTCGACGGTGTAGTTGCCCCGGCGTGCGGTGGCCAGTTCGACGTCCTGCACCAGGATGGGCTTGCCGCCCAGGAGGGGGTTCCCGCCGATGTGGTCGAAGTGCAGGTGGCAGTTCACGATCATGGAAACGTCGTCAAGGGCGACTCCGGACGCCGAGAGGGCGTCCTGCAGCGCACGGCGGCGGGGCCGATAGCGCGCTTCGGTTTCGGGGTCCGCGTCCCCGATGCCGGTGTCGAAGAGGATCAGCCCGTTGTCGTGTCGCACCAGGTAGGCAAGGACGGGTTCGACTCGTGGCTGCGGGCCGCCCGCTTCCGCGGCCGGCCGGATGAAGTACCCGAGATCGAGTCGACGCACCGCCATGGTCTTCCCCATGCGGCCATCCTCGCAGGCCGCCGTCCGAAACCGGGCTTACTTGCGCAGCAGCAGGGTGAGGCCCGCCACCGCCAGGCCGAGGAGCACCGCCGACGCGCCGTAGGCCAGGCGGTGTGCCTTGAGGACGGGGAGGAAGCGGTCGGCGGCGAGTCGGCCGGGGCCGGTGAGGGCCAGGGCGGCGGCGCCGGCGGTGAGCAGGAGCTCGTACTCGATCCCGGCCGGGGCGAAGAAGGCGCCGGTGCCCTTGACGGCGATGGCGTTGACCATGGTGCCGACCACGGCGGCGCCCATCAGCGGAGTCAGCAGGCCGACGGCCAGGCCGAGGCCGCCGAGGGTCTCGGTCAACCCGGCGACCACGGCGAACGCCTTGCCGGACGGGTAGCCGCTCATCGTGAAGAACGCGCCGGTGCCGTCCAGGCCGCCGCCGCCGAACCAGCCGAACAGCTTCTGGCTGCCGTGTGCGGCCATCGTCAGGCCCAGGACGACGCGGAGCAGCAGCAGGCCGACGTCGTAGGCGTGGGGCGTGGAGGCGTGGCCCCGGTCGCCGGGGGCGGAGCCGGCGCCGGAGCCGGACAGCGGGGCGAGGGTGCTGGTGAGGGAGGGGGAGGGCATGAGCGCGTTCTCTCCTGGGGTGAAGGGGGTGGGGGCCGCTTCTGCGAGGCCGCTTCGCTGAGGCCGTTCCGTTGTGTGGCCGGCTCCGGGGAGCCCGGTGGCCATTCCTTGAAAGTTGAAGCAATGGCTCGGTTCCGACGGTACACAGTGATTTGAATTTCAACAACTGAGGCCTAGGATGAGGTCATGGACGAGCCCCGCTGGCTGGACGAGCACGAGCTGGCCGCGTGGCGCGGTTTCATCACCGCCACCACCCTTCTGGAGCGCCGCCTCGACCAGCAGCTCAAGGAGGAGGCGGGCCTCTCCCACGCGCAGTACGAGATCCTGGTGCGGCTCTCGGAGGCGCCCGGCGGCGAACTGCGCATGACAGGGCTGGCGGATCTTCTGCTCACCTCCAAGAGCGGCCTCACCTATCAGGTCGGACAACTGGAGAAGGCCGGTCTCGTCCGCCGCCGCTCCTGCCCCTCCGACGTGCGCGGCGTCTTCGCCGTCCTCACCGACGCGGGCCGCGAGCGGCTGCGCGCGACGGCCCCCGGGCATGTCGCGCTCGTCCGCGAACTGCTCATCGACGTCCTCGACGGCGACCAGCTCGCCGCCCTCGCCGGGAGCCTCGGCACGGTCGGCCGGCGGCTGCGCGAGGCGGGTGAGAGGGGCCGCTGAGCGAGGGGACGCGCATCGCGCGCCGCGCCCGCGGCACGGGACCGGTCGGGTGAATCACCGCCTCCGCCGTGGTCCTGTCCGACGCGGGCGACGCGCCGGGGACCGGGCGGAGGACGTCCGTACGATGATCACCGGCGCAGACTTCGGTGCAGGAAGCGCATCCGCCCCTCCTGCCTTCCCCGGCAACACGGAATGAGAGGCCCGTACATGTCTGTGCGCCCGACACGCGCTGTCCGCGCTCTTCGCACGCTTCGCGGAGGACCGCGGCTGGCCGCCGCGCTGCTGGCGACCGGTCTGCTGCTCACCGGCTGCGCGGACGGCGACGGCGTGCGCGACGCGGGCCGGGCGGACACCGCGGACAAGGCCGGCACCCGCTCCGGTCGCGGCGCCGCCTCCGCCTCGGAATCCGACGCCGCCGGGCGCAACGGCGAGGACACCGCGGGCGGCGCCGGCGCGGGCGCGTCCGGGCCACTGGAGGCACGCGGCGCCCGGGCCCGGGCGATCCCCGGCCTCGGCCCGGAGACCCGCGCCGAGATCCCCCCGGGGACGACCCAGGCCGTGGTCGTGACCGGCATCAACCGCGACTCCAACCTCTCCTCCGTCGTCGTCTACGAGCGCGACCCCGTCACCGGCTGGGAGCCCGTCACCGACACCTGGCCCGCGCACAACGCGCTGGAGGGGTGGACCGACGACCACAACCAGGGCGATCTGCGCTCGCCCGTCGGGGTGTACGGGCTGACCGACGCGGGCGGCCGGCTGGCCGATCCGGGGACGCGGCTCCCGTACGACCGGGGACCGGCCTTCTCGGTCTCGGGCACCGGGTTCGAGGGCGAGCCGCTCGAAGGCTCCTTCGACTACGTCGTCGCGATCAACTACAACCGTGTGCCGGGCAGCACCCCGCTCGACTGGACCCGGCCGCTCGGCGGCGACAAGGGCGGCGGCATCTGGATCCACGTGGACCACGGCGGCCCCACCCAGGCGTGCGTCTCCGTGCCGCGCGAGCGGATGAAGGAGCTGCTGCGCACGCTGGACCCGGCGAAGCGGCCGGTCGTGGTGATGGGCGACGAGGAGTCCCTGGGCCGATGAGCCCCCGACGTTCCCGGGACGATGAGGCCCCGACGTTCCCGGGACGATGAGGCCCCGATGATCCTGGGCCGATGAGCCCGGCGGCTCTCCCTGCTCCTCCGCGTCCCCGGGCACTCCCGGTTGATCCGTTCTTCACAGCCCGTGCCCAGGTCGCTGCCAGCTTGGCTCCCTAGGGTCCCGTGACATGACAGAGACCCAAGTGCCTTTGGAGAAACGGGACATGATGCGCCGCAGAGCGGTACTCGCGGGCGGCGCGGCCATTGCCGCCACCGGCATGGCCGCCGCGGCCGTCACCACGGCGTCGGCGGGCGAGGACACGGCAGCCTCGTCCACGGGCGCCGAGAACGGCACCGGGAACGGCGCCACGGCGACCGGCGCCGGCGAGGAGTGCTACCGGCTCACCTCGGGGACCACCGAGGGCCCGTACTACATCGACGCCGACAAGATCAGGAAGGACATCACCGAGGGCAAGGAGGGCATCCCCATGACCCTCCGCCTCAAGGCGATCGACTCGGACACCTGCAAGCCGCTGCGCGGCGCGGCCGTCGACATCTGGCACTGCGACGCGCTGGGCCTCTACTCCGGTTACGAGTCCGCCTCCACCGGCGGCGGTGGCGGCGGCACCCCGCCCACCGACGCCCCGACCGACGCCCCCACGGACACGCCCACCGGGACACCCCCGACCGGCGGCCCCGGCGGTGGCGGCGGCGGTCACGAGGAGCCCACCGACGACAAGCGGTACCTGCGCGGCACCTGGCTCACCGACAAGAACGGCTTCGTCGAGTTCAAGACGGTCTTCCCGGGCTGGTACCGGGGCCGCGCCGTGCACATCCACACCAAGGTGCACGTCGGCGGCAGGATGACCGACGCCGGGTACGAGGGCGGGCACACCTGCCACACCGGCCAGTTCTTCTTCGAGGAGGCCGCGGTCCTCGACTCGGCGAAGATCGCGCCGTACTCGACCAGCACGACCGAGCGCACCACGCTCACCGAGGACACCATCTACGACCAGAGCGGCGTCCAGGGCGGGCTGCTGAAGCTCTCGTACCGCAAGAACGACATGGCGCGCGGTGTCGTCGGCTCCCTCACGATGGGCGTCGACCCGGACGAGACCCACGAGGGCACCGATCTCTGATCCGGCGCCACTCTCCGCTGATCCGCTCCATGGGGCAGGGCCCGGAACCCGGCGCGTCAGCCTGGTTCCGGGCCCTGCCCCATGAACGTGTGTACGGCGCGCTACGCCGGCTGCTCCTCCAGACGCGGGAAGAGCACCGCGCCCTTCGTCACCGTCGCGCCCGCGGGCAGCAGGCCCCACGTGCCCGCGTCCTGGACCCGCTGCTCGGCGAGCGCGCCCAGCGCCTCGTCCGCGCCGAGCGAGTCCCACAGCTTCTGCGAGGTCTCCGGCATCACCGGGTTGAGCAGGACGGCGATCGCCCGCAGCGACTCGGAGGCCGTGTAGAGGATCGTCGCGAGCCGCGCCCGGCCCTCCGCCGAGTCGTCCTTGGCGACCTTCCACGGCTCCTGCTCGGTCAGATAGCCGTTGACCTGCTTCACGAAGTCGAAGACCGCCGCGATCCCGCCCGCGAAGTCCAGCTCCTCGCCGATCTTCCGGTCCGCCTCGGCGACCGCCTTCACCAGCCCGTCCCGTACGGCCTGCTCCGCGTCGCCCGGGGCGGCGTCGGCCGGCAGCGAGCCGCCGAAGTACTTGCCGACCATGGCCGCGACGCGCGAGGCGAGGTTGCCGTAGTCGTTCGCCAGCTCGGAGGTGTAGCGGGCGCTGAAGTCCTCCCAGGAGAACGAGCCGTCCTGCCCGAAGGCGATGGCCCGCAGGAAGTACCAGCGGTACGCGTCGACGCCGAAGTGCGAGGTCAGGTCCTGCGGCTTGATGCCGGTCAGGTTCGACTTCGACATCTTCTCGCCGCCGACCATCAGCCAGCCGTTGGCGGCCACCCGGCCGGGCACGGGGAGCCCCTGCGCCATCAGCATGGCGGGCCAGATGATCGCGTGGAAGCGCAGGATGTCCTTGCCGACCAGGTGGACGTCGGCCGGGAACGTGGCGTCGAACTTCTCCTGGTTCGCGCCGTAGCCGACCGCCGTCGCGTAGTTCAGCAGCGCGTCGACCCAGACGTAGATGACGTGCTTCTCGTCCCACGGCACCGGGACGCCCCAGTCGAAGGTCGAGCGCGAGATCGACAGGTCCTGAAGGCCCTGCTTGACGAAGTTCACGACCTCGTTGCGGGCGGACTCGGGCTGGACGAAGCCGGGGTTGGCCTCGTAGTGCGCGAGGAGCTTCGGACCGTACTCACTGAGCTTGAAGAAGTAGTTCTCCTCCTTGAGGATCTCCACCGGCGTCTTGTGGATCGAACACAGCTTGACGCCGTTCTCGTCCTCGATCAGCTCGGCGGAGAGTTTGTACTCCTCGCAGCCCACGCAGTACGGGCCCTCGTAGCCGCCCTTGTAGATCTCGTCCTTGTCGTACAGGTCCTGCACGAACTCCTGCACCCGGGCCGTGTGCCGCTCCTCCGTCGTCCGGATGAAGTCGTCGTTCGCGATGTTCAGGTGCTCCCAGAGGGGCTTCCACGCCTCCTCGACGAGCTTGTCGCACCACTCCTGCGGAGTGACCCCGTTCGCGTCGGCGGTGCGCATGATCTTCTGACCGTGCTCGTCCGTGCCGGTGAGGAACCACACCTTCTCGCCGCGCTGGCGGTGCCAGCGGGAGAGCACGTCGCCTGCGACGGTCGTGTAGGCGTGGCCCAGGTGAGGAGCGTCGTTGACGTAGTAAATGGGGGTGGTGACGTAGTACGCCTTCCCACCCTGCTCTTCGGATCCAGTGGCCGCCATGCTCGAAATGGTATCGGCCCGGAAGCGGTGCCTTCACATCGATAAATGACGGTAGCTACCCGGTGGAGACCTCCGGGAAACAGGTGCCGCGATAGACAGGCACATCCTGGGAGGGAATGGGCATCATGTACGAGGCGGGACAGAGGATGAGGGACGGGACGGGGACGGGGACGGGGACGGGGTCATCTCCGGCATCGGAGTCAGGTCCGGGGCCGGGGGCACGACCGGGGGCAGGTCCGGTGCCGGGATCGGGGCCGGCGAGAGAGGCAGGGGACGACAGCATGCGGGTACTGGTCGCCGAGGACGAGGAGGTCCTGGCCGAGCTGGTGGCCACCGGGCTGCGCCGGGCGGGCTTCGCCGTCGACACCGTCTACAGCGGGGACGCCGCCCTCGCCTATCTGGGCCTGCACGACTACGACGTCGTCGTGCTCGACCGCGACCTGCCCCGCGTCCACGGCGACGACGTGGCGCGCAAGCTGGTCTCCGAGTCCTCCCGTACGCGCATCCTGATGCTCACCGCGTCCGCCTCCCTGGAGGACCGCGTCGAAGGGCTCGACCTGGGCGCCGACGACTATCTCGGCAAGCCCTTCGACTTCCCCGAGCTGGTCTCCCGGGTCCGCGCCCTGCGGCGGCGCAGTGCCAGGCCTGTACCGCCGCAGCTGGAGAAGTACGGGGTGCGGCTCGACTCCGTACGGCGGACCGCGTCGCGGGACGGGGTGGCGCTGGATCTCTCGCCCAAGGAGTTCTCCGTACTCCAGATCCTGCTGGAGGCGGACGGGGCGCCCGTCTCGGCCGAGGAGCTGCTGGAGCGCGCGTGGGACGCGCACGCCGATCCCTTCACCGGGGCGGTACGGGTCTGCCTGAGCAAGCTGCGGTCGAAGCTGGGGGACCCGCCGCTGATCCGCACGGTGCAGGGCGTGGGGTACGCGCTGTGAGCCCTTGGCCGATACGCCAGGGGGGCGCCGCCCGGCTGCTCCGGCCGCTCGCCGGCTCCACCATCCGTACACGCATCGCGCTCGTCTACGGCGGTGTCTTCCTCGTGCTGGGTGGCTGTCTGCTGACCATCGTCAACCTGCTCTCCAGCGCGGGTACGCAGATGGAGGCCGCGGAGATCGCCGCCCGGGTGGCGCCGGCCCAGGTGGCGCCCGCCGTCCAGCCGGAGTCCGTGACGCGTCTGATCGGCGAGCAGCAGATCGCGCCCGTGACCGTCAACCAGGTCGCCGACAACGTCACGAACGCGGCCTCCGACGAGATGGTGTTCTGGTCGGTCGTCGCGCTGCTGATCATGGCGGCGTGCGCGGTGGGCGTGGGGTGGTGGACGGCGGGCCGGGTGCTGCGGCCCGTGCACGCGATGACGGCGAAGGCCCGCAGGCTCTCCGAGCGCAACCTGCACGAGCGGATCAGGGCGCGCGGTCCCAACGACGAGCTCAAGGAATTGAGCGACACCCTGGACGCCCTGCTGGCCCGGCTCCAGAAGGCGTTCGACAGCCAGCGCCGCTTCATCGCCAACGCCTCGCACGAGCTGCGCACCCCGCTGGCGACGCAGCGCACCGCGATCCAGGTCGGGCTGGACGACCTCTGCTCGCCGGACGAACTGGCCCGTACGAAGGAGACCCTGCTCGACAACAACCGGCGCAGCGAGAAGCTCATCGAGGGGCTGCTGGTGCTGGCGCGCAGCGAGCGGGAGGTGGACGACCTGGAGCCGGTCGATCTCGGCGAGGCGGTGGCGGAGGAGACGGTGCGGTGCGGCGGCGCCGTGTCGCTGACGGTCAAGGACGCCGAGACGGTGCAGGGCAACCGGCTGCTGCTCGGCCAGCTGGTGGGGAACCTGCTGGCCAACGCCGTCACGTACAACGTGCCGGGCGGGACGGTGGACGTGGAGGTGACCGGCGCGGTGCTCGTGGTGCGGAACACGGGGCCGGAGGTCGCGGCGGCGGATGTGCCCGCGCTGTTCGAACCGTTCCGGCGGGGCGAGGGCCGCGACCGGATGGGGCGGGGCGCGGGGCTCGGGCTCTCGATCGTCCGCTCGATCGCGGAGGCGCACGGCGGGACGGTGGACGCGGTGCCGGGCGGCGACGGCGGGGGGCTGGTGGTGACGGTGACGCTGCCGGTGCCGTCGTCGGCGGTGCGGTCGTCGGCGTCCGCCGGGCAGTCCGTGCCGGCGTAGGAGTCGGCGCCGGCGTAGGCGTCGGTGCGGGCGTAGGCGTCGGTGCGTGTGGCCGCGCCGGCGCCGGACAGGCGGGGAAAGGGCCCGTCCGGCGCCTGGGCGAACGGCCGGCGGTGAGGGCCGGAGCCCTCAGGCTCCGCTCTCGGGGTCCCATCCGGCGAGCAGCCCGCGGTAGAACGCCGCGTCGGGCAGGTCGCTCGGGACCGGGCCCGCGTGGAAGAAGCCGACGTTGTCGGTGGCGGCGTCCGCGCCGAGCTTCCGCGCGAAGTCGAACGCCTTGGAGTCCTCCTCGCCGAACGCCACGAACTGCCAGAACACCGGCAGCTTCGCGGCCTCGGCGAACGCCTGCTCGGCGGCGCGTACGAGGCTGGGCGCGCCGTCCGTCTGGAAGATCACCAGCGCGGGCCCGTCGGCCCCGGACTTCTCGTAGTGCGAGACGATCTCTTCGACGGCGCGGTGGTAGTTCGTACGCCCCATGCGGCCGAGGGAGCCGTTCAGTTCGTCGATCTTCCCCTCGTACGCGTCGAGCCCGATCTCGCCGGTCCCGTCGATCTCGGTGGAGAAGAACACGACGGGGACGGTCGCGCCCTCGTCCAGGTGCGCGGAGAGCGCGAGGGCCTGCTCACCGAGGTGCTGGGCGCTGCCGTCCTTGAAGTACGGCCGCATGGAACCGGAGCGGTCGAGGACCAGGTAGACGGTGGCGCGACGCCCGGTCAGCCCGTACTTCTTGAGCGCGGCGCCGGCGGCCTTGTAGCGCTCCGCGAGCCCGGGTGCGCGGGACTTGACGCGCGCGAGGGCGAGGGCCGGGCGAGCCGCGGTGGCGGACGCGGTGTCGGTTTCGTCCTCGGTGTCAGGGGTGGCCTCGGGAGTGATCTCCGCCGCGAGGGGCTCAACCTCGTTGGAAGGGAGGGGAGTTGACTCCGACGCGGGCTCCGGCGAGGGGGTGGGCTCGGGCTCCGGCTCGGGAGTGGCCTCGGTCGCGGCAGCGGCTACCGGCTCGGGCGCGGCTGCGGGCTCGGTCACCGGCGCGGGCTCGGTCACGGTTTCCGGCTCGGCCTTCGCGGCCGGGGCGGGCTCCGGCGTGGACTCGGGCTCGGGCTCGGCCTCGGGGCCGGTCGCCGGCTCTGCCTCCGCCTTCGTTTCCGGTGCGGGCTCGGTCACCGCTGCCGTCACCGTTGCGGCCTTCGCTTCAGCCTCCGGCTTCGGCTCCGGCTCCGGCGACGGCTCCGCGGTCTTCTCGGCCTCCGGCTCGGCTTTCGGCTCGGCCTCGGGCTTGGCCTCCGGCTTCAGTTCCGGTTCGGCGGACGCCTGCGCCGGGACGGTCGGGACCGCCGGTACCGACGGGGTCTCCTGCGCGGTCGTCAGCGGCTCGTCCGCCGAGCGCGTGCGCGACGCCTGGGACGGCACGCTGCGCTCCGGCTCGCCCGGGCGGGCGTTGTCGAACGCCGCGGCCACCAGATCCGCGGCCCCGGCACCCGCTCCCGCCCCGGCACCCGCCGTCGCCGGCGACTTCCGCGCGGGCGCCGACTTCTCCGTACGGTCGGCCTGGGACGGCACCGAGACGGACGCCGGCGCCGGCGCCGAACCGGACGACGCACCGGCATCGGAGCCCGAGGCTGCGGAAGTAGAGGCGGAGGCAGAGGCAGAGGTAGAGGTAGTGGTGGAAGTCGAGGTCGAGGCAGAGGCCGGGGTCGAGTCGGACGCCGCCTCCGGGGCCGATTCCGTAGCAGGGGCCGACCCGTTGCGCTCCTCCGCACGGTCGCGTCCGAACACCTTGCGCAGCAAGCTCCGAATGCCCATGGGCGAGCCTTTCAGATGAGTTGGGTGCGGTGTCCGCCACCGGGAAAACGCGCATTCCTGGCCAGGGCGGATACGTAAGGTTAGCGGCCGCCCCGGGCGATCCACGGCAGGGGCGGTTCACGTAACGGGCAGAAGGGTAGCGGCGTGGCCTCCACGGCGCCCCGCGTTCGCCTGCGCGCCGGACATTACTCTCCCCCGACCACCCGGTCGATGTGGATTCATGTTCCGTTCATCTTCCGGCCGCCGTGCTGCCGGTGCCCGCGCCTAGCGTCGGCCGCCGAGTCATCCCGACAGCCTGTCGGCGCGGTGCGCGCCGAACCATCACCGGAGGCGTACGTGCGCAAGCTGCTCCCGTTGCTCAGCTCCCCCTCATCCCCGCATCCCGGCGGCCGTTCCGCTCTGACCTGCCGTTACCGCTGTGGCGACGCGTGCTTCCACGAGGTGCCCAACAAGAGCGACAACGAGTACGTCGGTGATGTCATCGCCGGTGCCCTGTCGAGACGTTCGATGATGCGCGCCGCCGCCGTCGTCACGGTCGCGGGCGCCGCGGGCAGCGCGCTCGCCCTCGGCGGCCCCGGCGGTTCCACCGCCTCCGCCGCCCCCGTCGTCGGCGACGGCCACGGCAACGCCGGTACGGGCGGCGGCTCCGCCACCGCCGACGGTGCCCGCGGTCTGCGCTTCCAGGCCGTCGCGCCCAACACCGCCGACAAGGTGACCATCCCCGCCGGCCACAGCCAGAACGTCGTCATCCGCTGGGGCGACCCGATCCTGCGCGGCGCGCCCGCCTTCGACCCCGACCAGCAGACGGCGAAGGCCCAGGCCGGTCAGTTCGGCTACAACAACGACTTCCTGAGCCTGCTGCCCCTGACCGAGAAGGGCGAGAAGGGCCGGCAGCTCCTCGTGGCCAACCACGAGTACACGGACGAGATCCTGATGTTCAAGGGATACGACCCGGCCAAGCCGACCCGCGAGCAGGTCGAGATCGCCTGGGCGGCCCACGGCCTCTCCGTCGTCGTGGTCGAGGAGGACCGCAAGAGCGGCAAGCTCACCGCCGTCACCCGCCACCAGCTCAACCGCCGCCTCACCGTGCAGAGCGAGTTCCGCCTCACCGGTCCGGCCGCCGGCAGCGACCTGCTGCGCACCTCCGCGGACCGTACGGGCAGCAAGGTGTACGGCACGCTCAACAACTGCGCCGGCGGCACCACTCCGTGGGGCACCACGCTGCACGGCGAGGAGAACTTCAACCAGTACTTCGCCAACGGTTCCAGCCCGACCGACCTGCGGTACGGGATCGGCACCGGCGCGTCCGAGCGCAAGTGGGAGCAGTTCGACAAGCGCTTCGACCTCAAGCAGGAGCCCAACGAGGCGCACCGCTTCGGCTGGGTCGTCGAACTGGACCCGTACGACCCGGACTCCACGCCCCGCAAGCGCACCGCCCTCGGCCGCTTCAAGCACGAGGCCGCGCAGCCCCGGCTCACCGCCGACGGCCGGCCCGTCGTCTACATGGGCGACGACGAGCGCTTCGACTACCTCTACAAGTTCGTCTCCTCGAAGAAGATGAAGAAGGGTGGCGGGCGCGCCGCCCACGAGCACAACCTCACGCTGCTCGACGAGGGCACGCTGTACGTCGCGAAGCTGACCGGCGACAGCCCGGCGGGCGAGATCGACGGCACGGGCAAGCTGCCCAACGACGGCGAGTTCGACGGTTCCGGCGTCTGGATCCCGCTGGCCACCGGCGATGTCTCGCACGTCCCGGGCATGTCCGCCGACGAGGTGTACGTCTTCACGCGCCTCGCGGGTGACAAGGTCGGCGCCACGAAGATGGACCGCCCCGAGGACGTCGAGCCGTCGCCGCGCACGGGCCGCGTCTATGTCGCGCTGACGAACAACACCGACCGCGGCAAGGCGGGCAAGGCGGGCCCCGACGAGGCCAACCCGCGCAACGCCAACAAGCACGGGCACATCCTGGAGCTGGCGGAGAACTGGGACGACCCGGCGGGCGACGGCTTCGCCTGGCGGCTCTTCCTGGTCGCGGGCGACCCGAAGGACCCGGCCACGTACTTCGCGGGCTTCCCGAAGGACAAGGTCTCCCCGATCTCCTGCCCGGACAACGTCGCCTTCGACCCGCACGGCAACCTGTGGATCTCGACGGACGGCAACGCGCTCGGCAACCACGACGGGCTCTTCGGGGTCGCGACGCAGGGCGAACGGCGCGGTGAGCTGAAGCAGTTCCTGACCATGCCGAACGGCGCGGAGACCTGTGGCCCGATCATCCAGGACCGCCGGGTCCTGGTCGCGGTCCAGCACCCGGGCGAGATCGACGGCGCGTCGGTCGAGAAGCCGGCGAGCGCGTGGCCGGACGGCCCGGGCCGGATCGTCCGCCCGTCGGTGGTCTCGGTGTGGCGCAACGACGGCCGCGACATCGGCGTGTGACGCCGGTCGCGTGAGACACGTATGACCAGGGGTGGCGCCGCTCGGACCGGCGCCACCCCTTCCGCGTGCCGGGCCGGGCTACCCTCGGGGTATGGCTTCTGAGGCTTCCGGTACGGGGACGGGGACAGGGCAGGACGAGGGAACGGCCCGGGTCGACACCTGGATCTGGTCCGTACGGCTCACCAAGACACGCTCCCAGGCGGCCACGGCCTGTCGCGCGGGTCACGTCCGCGTCAACGGCGAGCGGGTCAAGCCCGCGTACGCCCTGAAGGCGGGCGACGAGGTCCGCCTGCGCCACGCGGGCCGCGACCGGGTGGTCGTGGTCTCCCGTACGGTACGGAAACGGGTCGGCGCCCCGGTGGCGGTCGAGTGCTACGTCGACAACAGCCCCCCGCCGCCGCCCCGCGAGCTGACCCCGTCGGTCCCGGTGCGCGACCGGGGCACGGGCCGCCCGACGAAGCGGGACCGGCGGGAGATGGAGCGGTTGCAGGGGTTCGATCAGGGCCAGTCGCCGAAAAGTTCTTGACCGTACGGCGACGGCGCCTGCGACTCGGCACCGGCGGACCGAAGATCACGGTGGGTCTCCGTCGTGCGGTTTCCCTTCGCCCGGCGTCCCGCTCGCCGGGGGAGGCCCGGCGAAGGCGCCCGCGGCCGCGGCGAGGGCGGCGGTTCTGGCCGCACGGGCGGGCAGGCGCGGGTCGGGTGGCGTGCGCAGGAGCACCAGCTGGTGGTAGAGCGGCGCGGTGGCGGCGATGAGCAGCGGCCGGGCGTCGGTGCGCGGCGGGAGTTCGCCGCGCCGGACCGCCCGGCCGACGACGATCTCGCAGCGGGCGTACCGGTCCTCCCAGAGCCGCTGCTGGGCGCGGGCGGCCTGCTCGGAGCGGAACGAGGCGGCGATCAGCGCCGCGACGACCGGCGGACGTGCGGTCAGGGCCGTGTGGATCTCCTGGTTCAGTGCCGCCAGGTCGCCTTCCAGTGAGCCGGTGTCCGGTGGCCGCCAGTCGTCGTCGCCCGCCGCGTCGAGGAAGTCGGCGAGCAGGCCGCCGACGTCTCCCCAGCGCCGGTACACCGTGGTGCGGTGCACTCCGGAGCGGGCGGCGACGGCGTCCATGGTGAGGCCGTCGTAACCGTGTTCGCCGAGTTCCGCGAGGAGCGCGTCGAACACCTGCGTACGGATACGGGCGGTACGGCCTCCGGGGCGGCGTCGGGCCGGCGGTGGCCGGGTGCCTTCCGGTGCTGGGTCCGTGGGAGTCATCGCTGGAAGTCCGGTTGCTCGGGGTAACGGGGGTATGGCAGCATCTTAAAGCAACAGATGTTGCACTAGTGGTCTCGGCCGTCACGCGCCGGGCTCTCCCGAAGCGCCGAGGTCTCCCGGCCCGCGGACATCCCCTCAGGAAGGAAGCACCTCGCGATGCCACTCGTTCCCGCCGACCCGACCGTGGTCCGTCCGATGCCCGAGCAGCCGCGGGTGGTCCTCCTGAAGCCGCTGGTCACCTCGCCGCTGATCGAGGTCGGCGAGTTCTCCTACTACGACGACCCCGACGATCCGACCGCCTTCGAGACCCGCAACGTGCTGTACCACTACGGGCCGGAGAAGCTGGTCATCGGGAAGTTCTGCGCACTGGGCGAGGGGGTGCGGTTCATCATGAACGGCGCCAACCACCGTATGGACGGCCCCTCGACGTTCCCGTTCCCGATCATGGGCGGTTCCTGGTCCGGGCACTTCGACCTCATCACCGGTCTGCCCGGGCGGGGCGACACCGTGGTGGGCCATGACGTCTGGTTCGGCTACCGGGCCATGGTGATGCCCGGCGTCCGCATCGGCCACGGGGCGATCATCGCCGCCGGCTCCGTCGTCGTCGACGACGTCCCCGACTACGGCGTCGTCGGCGGCAACCCCGCCCGCCTCATCCGCCGCCGTCACAGCGACGCGGACGTCGACCGCCTGCTGGCCCTGGCCTGGTGGGACTGGCCGCTCCAGCACCTCACCGAACACCTCCGCACGATCATGTCCGGCAGCATCGACGACCTGGAGAACGCGGCGCCGGCCGCACCGGCACGGGCGGCGGAGACATCCCCGTGAGCTTCCCGAGGCCGGGGCCCGGCGGATGATCAGTCCGCCGTGGCCCGCACCGCGTCGTTCCAGGCGTGGGGGCTGCGGTAGTGATTCCTGTGCCCCGCCGCGAGTACGGACCGGAGCTCCGCGAGATGCGGGGTGTCCGCCGGGAGCCGCAGCCGGGCGAGGAGGGCCCGAGCGGCCGCCGGATCCAGGTCGCCGCGGACATCGTGGTAGCCGGCGAGCAGGCCCTTGAACAGCGGGCCGTGCAGGGCGGGGAGCCGTGCGGCGGCTTCGTACGCCGCCCGCTTCACCGGCCAGGGGACGGGGCCCGAGACGGCCAGGGCGCGGCCGGCCCGGCGGAGCGGTGCCGCGGGTCCCCCCGCTCCTTCCGCCACGACGCGGTCGATGTCGTTCCCGAGCACCTCGGCGAAGGCGGTCGCCGCGGTGCCGCGGTCCTCGAACCAGTCGACCCAGAGCGAGTAGGTGACGGCCTCGGCGTCCCGGTCCGCCTCCAGCCCGCGGCGGTAACCGTCCCACAGCGCGCCGGCGGGCAGGGGGCCCTCCGGGCCCTGGTCCGCGGACCGGATCTCATGGCTCACCCAGTACTCGCCGAGGAGATCCAGCAACCCGAAGGCCAGCCGTACGCGCTCGGCCGCGTCCAGGGCCCCGTCGGTGAGCAGTTGGCCCGCCCAGGCGAGCGCGACCTCGTTGCCCGTGAGCGGGTGGTCCGGCGCCTCGGCGTCGAACCACCTGCCGGCGGCCTCGGTGATGCCCTGCTCGGCGAGCCAGCGCCGCGCGTCCTCCATGGCCCCGGACGGTAACGGATGAGGCCGCCCGTCGGCGAGGCGGGCGCCGGCCCGGGAATATTCCGGTCCCACGAACCACTCCTCCCTCTAGGATATTGATCATGTTCAAGTCAGGGGTGGGGTTCCTCGCGCTGTTCGGCCTCGGCTGGTGGTCCCTGGCCACCAGCGCGTTCGACGGCCCGGCGAGGCCGGTCGCGGTCGTGGCCGGCTGTGCCGTAACGGTGGGGCTGATGCTCGCCGCACGACGTATCCTCCCCGCGTCGGCCGGGGGACCGTTCCCCGCCGACCGGCGCCGGCGGTTCCATCGGATCAACGGTCTCCAGTGGCTGCTGATCGTCGTCATCGCCCTGGTGTGCGCTCGCGCGGGGGTGCCGGTGCTCGTTCCTCCGCTGGTCGCGATGGTGGTCGGGCTGCACTTCCTGCCGCTCGCGACGGCGTTCGAGCAGCCCCGGCTGCGCGTGCCGGCGGCTCTGCTGGTCGCGGCCGGAGCAGCGGGCCTGACCGTGTGGCTCGCGGACGGCCCGGACGAGACCGTCCGCCTCGCGGTGGGCCTCATCGCCGCGTTCAGCCTGTGGGGCATGGCCCTCTGGACGGTCATGGGGGCGGCATCCGCCGCCGGGCGCGATGAGGGCGGGGAGAGCCGCGGGGTCACCAGTTGATGGCGAGGTCCATCGTCGACTGCCAGTAGGTGACCTTGAGGGAGTCGTCGATGTAGATGCCCTTGGCGGGCAGCGGGGGGTTGGCGCCCTTGCCGACGCTCTCGTTGCCGGAGCGGCCCTGGAAGTAGACGGCCAGGGACTTCTCGGTGTGTCCGCTGGCGCCGTTGTCGTCGCCGGAGGACAGGCTCACGGCGGCGTAGCCGGACTGGCCGGGCTCCAGGGTGACGACGGCCTGGGGCTGCGTGTCCTCGATGACCGGCGGTACGGACTGGGCCTCACCGAACTGGACGGCCGGGTAGCCGTACAGGGAGCACCTGTTCTTGCCGGTGTTGGTGACCGTGAGGAGCAGGTGGTTCAGCGGGCGGCTCAGCGGGGTCGCGACGGTCTTGGTGACGGAGCCCTCGCAGGTGACCGTCTTGCCGGAGGCGTCGGGGGCCTGCTGGTCGGGGGTATCGGCGTTCGGCTGCGAGCCGCCGGTGTTCTGCTTCCCGTCACCGCCGGAGGAGCCGCTGCCCGAGGAGCCGTTGGCGGAAGAGCCGCCGTCGGAGGAGCCGCCGTCGGAGGAGCCGGAGGTGGACTCCTTCGACCCGTTCGTGTTGTCGCCGGCCGCGGCGGTCGGGGCGGACTCCTTCGACGCGCCCTCGTCGGCCAGGCCCGTTCCGTCCTGGCACGCGGTCAGGGAGAACGCGGCGAGTGCGACGCTCGCGGCGACGGTCACGAGACGGGTGCGGGAGTTACGGATGCGGGACATGGTGCGTTTCCCCTTAGGTGTCGGGTGGGGTGCTGCTCGGATGACCAGAGCTTGTCCGGTCATCCGTCCCAGCCGCCACGGTCAGCGGGGAGTTCGGGATGGTGGAACGCCGAAAAGGGTCCTGAGCAGGGGAAACGCGGGGGCCCTGGAACGCGTGGATGGGACGGAGGAAGGGTTCGCGGCGCCGCCGCGGGTGCTGAGGGACGGCGGGGGAAGGCGTACGAGGGCCCCGGGGCCGCCACGGCCCCGGGGCCCTCGGTCTTCCGTGCCTCCGGTGTCTCCCGGACTTCCGGTGTCCCCGGACTTCCGGTCTTCCGTGCCTCCGGTCAGTGGACGTTCGCGCCGGCTTCCGCCACGAGCGCGTCCAGTACGTCGCCGGGGCTCGGCATCGCGGCGATCCGGTCGGCCGCGTCCCGTGCGGCGGTGCGGTACCGGCCGTCGGCCAGCAGTTCCGACAGCGACGAGGCCACCGTCGCGGCGCTGTCCGCGACGAGCGAGACGCCCGCGGCCTCCGTACGCGCGGCGGTGAACGGCTGGTCGGCGCCCTGCGGCCAGAGGACCATGGGCACCCCGTGGCTGAGGGCCGCCAGGACGGTGCCCGAGCCGCCGACGCCGACCACCGCGTCCGCGCCGTCGAGCAGATCGTGGATCGGCGCGAAGGGGACGTACAGCGCCTCGCCCGCCCCGTTCACCGGACCGCCGCCGGCCCCGTCCGCCGGCCCGGTTCCGGCCTTCAGGCCCTGTGAGATGCCGAAGCCCATGGTGACCAGGGCGTTGGTGTTCTGCGAGGTGACGGCCTCCACCACCGTGTTGAGCAACTCCGCCTCGGAGAAGATGGTTCCGAGGGTGACGAGGACCCTGGGCCTGGCCGGGTCCGCGAAGGCCGGCGGTGACCAGCTGCTGCCGGGGCGGCGGTGGGCCTCCGGCCGCATCGGCCAGTGCCGGACGGGGCTGGACCACTCGGGTACCTGGAGCAGCGGCGGGCAGGGGTCGATGTAACTGCGCGGCGGCGCCGGCCGTACCCCGCGCGCGGCGTAGCGAGGAGCCGCCTCCCGGGCCAGCGTCACGGCGAACGGGGCGGGCATGGCGGGCCCGAGGCCCACCTCGTACCACTCGACGTTCAGCATCGCCGCCAGCAGAGGGCCGACCGTGTCGTACGCCTCGGCGACGACGACATCCGGCTTCCAGCCGAACACGGCCGGCACCGCTTCCTCGATGGTCAGGTCGATCCTGGTCGCGGCGAAGATCTCGCCGACCTCGTCCGGCGAGGGGTTCATGACATCGTGGCCCACGCGCCGCGTCGCCTCGGCGAGGAACTCCGCGGGCATGGGGCCGGCGGGCAGGAGTTCCACGGCCGGGGGCAGCTCCTCCGCCACCACCTGTGCCATTCCCCCACCGGTCAGCAGGGCCACCTGGTGACCGCGGTCCACCGCCGCACGGATCAGTGAGCCCATCGGTAAGAGATGGCCGTGTGCCGGCGTCGCGCTGAAGAGTATGCGCATCGGTGTTCCTCACTATCGCTGTTGTGTCTGGCAACGGTGGTGCTGTGATCCGAACGACAGACCGTCAACCGGGTTTGACGGAGGAGAGCTGTACGAGCAGGAGGACCAGCCGGTAGGCGTCGGCGAAGTCGTCGACCGTGAAGGTGACCGTCCGGCCCCCGTCGCCCCCGGCGCGTGAGACGCCCGGGATGAGCGTCGCCAGGTCGACCGAGACCGGGCTGTAGAGGTCGACCTCGACGTCGAACGGTCCGGTCAGGGCCAGCGGCGGAACCGTCGCGCGCCGGGCGACGGCCTCGGCGGCGGCGCGGCGCAGCCGCTCCCGGGCCTCCTCGGGGTGCAGGGCCACGGCGGCGGCCTGTCCGAGGGCCTGCTTGACGGGGACGGTGACCGCGGTGGGCAGCAGTTCGCGCAGTTCGGCGCAGGCGGTGTCGTCGCCGCTGAGAAGCACGACCGGCACGCCCAGGGTACCGGCCAGGGCGGCGTTGAGGCCGATCTCGCCCAGGGGGAGTCCGGCCACGCGTACGTCGAGGATGTCGCCGCTCATGGTGTGCGCGAGGACGGCGGGCCCGACGCCGGCCCGGGCGTGGTAGCCGATGAAGAGCACCGCGTCGGTGTCCTCGTCGATCCCGCCGAGCATGCCCAGGGCGCGCGGCTTGCCCCGTACGAGATGGGCCCGCCGGTCGAGTTCCTCCGGCAGCAGGTTGCGGTACGGGCCGTGCGCGTCGGCGACCCACACCACCGCGGTGGGTTCGGCGTCGAGTACACCGGCGATCACGGCGTTCGCCTCGGCCGTCATCAACGCCCGGCCGCGCTCGTAGTCGTAGCGGTCCGGATTCGTCTCGGTGGGGTGTACGACCCCCGAGATGCCCTCCATGTCAACGGATATCAGCACCTTCATAGTTCAAGAAGCCTAGGCGTCAGGTGAGTTGTCTCCTATGGGTTGGGGCGCGCGGGTGTGGCGACGGACTGTCTCCGGGGCGACCGTGCGTCCGTGTGTTCGCGCGTCGGTGAAAAGGGTTCGGCGGGCCCGGTCGGGCCGTGGAATCATCGGGCGGCCGGACCGGCGGGTGATCTCTTCGAGGAGTGGTGGGCGGACATGGTGGCCGGCTGGGAGTGGGACGAGACGCTGTTCCTGGGCACGGCGCCCTACTACCGGCGCGGGAGACCGCCGTACGCCCCCGGACTGGCGGACGTGCTCGCCGATGTGCTCGAACTCGACGGGCGCGGACGCCTCATCGACGTGGGGTGCGGACCGGGCACCCTCGCGCTGAGCCTGGCGCACGCGTTCCGCGAGACCGTCGGGGTGGACCCGGACGCCGGGATGATCGCCGAGGCGGAGCGCGGCGCGGCCGGGACCGGGGTGGCCGGCAGGACGCGGTGGGTGCGGGCGCGGGCCGAGGAACTGCCGCTGGGGCTCGGGACGTTCACCGTGGCGACGTTCGGTCAGTCCTTCCACTGGATGGACCAGGACAGGGTGGCGGCGGCCATCCGGGACCTGCTCCGTCCCGGCGGGGCGCTGGCGCACGTCGCGGACCTGAAGCCGGCGGACCGGTCCGTCACACCCGTCAGCTCTGTTGGCGGTTCGCCGTATCCAACGGTGCCCGACGCGGCGATCGGGGCACTGGTGAGGGAGTACCTGGGACCGGTCCGGCGGGCCGGCCGCGGGGTGCTGCCGCACGGAACGCCCGGCGGCGAGGCGGCGGTGTTCGCGCGGGCGGGGTTCTCCGGCCCCGAGCGCCATGTCGTGCCCGGCGGGCAGCCGCTGGAACGTACGGTGGACGACGCCGTCGCCGGGGTGTTCTCGATGTCGTTCTCGGCCCCGCACCTGTTCGGCGCCCGTCGCGACGCGTTCGAGGCGGACCTGCGCCGACTGCTGTGGCGGGCCTCCTCGTCCGGCCGGTTCTCCGGCCGCGTGCCGAGCACCGAGGTCCGCGTCTGGCGGAAGAGCCCCGCCGGACCGGCGTCCCAGTCCTCCCAGTCCTCCCAGTCCTCCTAGCTTTCTCCGCCTTCTCCCGCTTCCCCTCCGCACCTTTCGCCGATGTAAGCGACTCCTGCGCGGGAAACGAAACCTCCGGCTCCGGCACGCTGCCCGCACGGCCGGAACCCGGCCCGTCGGCCCGGGCGCCCCGCGGTCCTGGACGAACGGACCGTACGGCGCCGTCTTCGATGGGAGAAGGACATGATGGACAGGCGTAAAGCTCTGGCACTGCTGGGCGGAACCGCGATCGGTCTTCCCCTGGTCTCCGCGGGCGGTGCGCGGGCCGCCGGCCGGGTCGGCCGGGCCCTGACCCCCGTCGCCCGGCGGGACGTGGGACGCCTCCGCCGGCATCTCTCCTCGCTCCACGCGGCCGCGGTGGCCCATGGCGGCGACCGGGCCGCCGGCACGGCGGGGTACGACGCCTCGGCCAGGTATGTGGAGAAGGTGCTGCGGCGCACCGCGTTCCGGGTCGAGCGCCAGTACTTCACGTACGAGACGCTGGTGGAGGTCCGGAACGTCGTGGAGCAGGTCCCCGCCGGTTCGCGCGACATCCGCAGCGCCCCCGCCGTCGGGGTCTCCCTCTCCCCCGCCGGTGGTCACACGGGGGAACTCGTCGTGCCGGACGACGAGTACGGGGACGCGGAGAGCAGCTGGGAGGGCCGGGACGTCGCCGGCGGGATCGCGCTGCTCAAGCTGCGGCATCCGGGCGCTTCGCGGATGAGGCGCGAACGCACCGGCTGTCACGGCGACCGGGGGAAGGCGGAGCGGCTCGTGGTGGAGCGGCGCGCGGGGGAGCGGCTCGCGGAGGACTTCGAGGAGACGATCCGGCGGCAGCTCTCACTGGCGGGCGCCGCGGGCATCCTGGCGGTGGTCTACGACTCGGGGTTCCAGCTTGCCGTCGGCATCCAGCTCGGCGAGCCGTCCGACCGCGCGCTGATCCCGGCGACCTGCACGGTACTGGAGGATGCCGACCATCTGCGCCGGGAAATGTCCTCCGGCGCGGTCGAGCTGCATGTCGAGCTGGAGGTGGAGCGGCGGGAGATCGAGACGTTCAACCTGCTCGCCGGGATGCCGGGGAGCGATTCCACCCATATCTGCGGTGCGCATCTCGACAGCGTGCGCGGCGGGCCGGGGATGAGTGACAACGGGTCGGGCTCCGCCGTACTGCTCGAAACGGCGCTGAAGCAGGCCGCCGACCGGCGGACCCCGTGGAAATTCTGCTGGTGGGGTGGTGAGGAGGACGGCATGAAGGGTTCGTTCCACTTCGTGGACGGCATCCAGGAGTCCGCCGATTTCGATCGCCTGGAGGCGTATCTGAACCTGGACATGGTGGCCTCACCGAACTATGTCGTCTCGGTCTACGGGGACGACGGTCTGGAAAGGCTGTTCACCGATCATTTCCGGTCGGTGGGGCAGCCCTGGATCACCGGTCCGGTCGACACGTTCAGCGACCATCTTCCGTTTCGGGAGGCGGGCATCACGGTCGCCGGTGTCGACACGGTGGGCGGCGCGGTGCTGCGGCTCAAGACGGAGGAGGAGGCGGCTCTCTTCGGCGGCACGGCCGGGGCGCCGTACGACCCTCAGTACCACAAGGCCGGTGACGACCTCTCCAACATCAGCTGGGAGGCGATCGCCATCTGTGCGGAGGCCGGCGACGCCGCGTGCCGGACCGTCGCGGCACGGCCGGGGGCCAGGGGGTAGCCGTCGCGGCAGCCGTCCGGGCGCGGCGTCGCCGAGGGCTACGGGGTGTCCTCCGCGCAGGTGGGCGGCAGCAGCCCGCAGAGCGCGGCGCGCTGGGTGGGGTCCATGTCCTCGGCGAGTGCCTGGACGACGGCGGCGGCCAGGGCCGGGAACTCCTCGCCCAGGACGCGGTGCGCCTTCTCGGTGAGGGCGACCTCGATGCCGCGTTTGTCGCAGGAGACCGACCGGCGGGTGACCAGCCCGGCCCGCTGGAGGCAGGCGACCTGGTAGGTCAGCCGGGTCTTCGGGCGGCCCAGGAGTTCGGCGATCCGGGTCATCCGGAGGCTGGCCTCCGGCTGGTCCGCGAGCAGGCACACCACGAGGAACTCGTCGTGCGAGACCCCGAGGGCCTCCTTGACGTCCGAGCGCAGCCGCTGCTCGACCACGCCGGCCGCCGCCAGGAGGTGCATCCAGGCGCGCAGCTCGGGCGGCAGCAGCGCGTCCCCCCGGGACGCGGGGCACTCGGGTGCGGCTGGGTGGTCGGAGGGTTCCGGCATGGGGCCCATTCTATCGGTCGTCCAATTTTGGAGGAGTAGGTTGTTCATATTTGGATTACGAGCTACGGTGACGTTGTTCAAATTTGGATGACCCGTGCGTCCGATGACCCGTGACGTCCTTCGTCATGCCGTCCCCCGTAAGGAGCCCTCCCATGCCCGTCGCCGTCGAAACCGGCCTGTGGCGGCTCGACCAGGCCGCCTCCGTCGTCGCCGTACAGCAGAAGACGATGTGGGGCCTGGTCACCGTCAAGGGGACCTTCACCTCCGTGAGCGGCGAGGGCGAGGTCCGGGCCGGCGGCTCCGCCCAGGGCACGATCACGCTCGACGCCGCCTCCCTCGACACCAAGCACGCCAAGCGCGACCAGCACCTGCGCCAATCCGGCTTCTTCGACGCCGACAACCACCCCGCCCTCACCTTCGCCGTCCACGGCGCCGAGCTCCGTCCGGACGACACCGTCCGGGTGACCGGCGAACTCACCGTGCGCGGCGTCAGCCGGCCCCAGACGCTGACCGCGCGGGTCGTACGGGCGGACGCCGACGCGGTCACGCTGGAGACCGAGTTCGCCGTCGACCGCGCCCAGTTCGGCGTCGGGGGGAAGCAGATGGGGATGTTGCGCGGCCTGACGGCCGTCAACGCCACCCTCCGCTTCGCCCGCGCGGTAGCGTGACCGGCCCCGTACTCCTTTTATCCCCTCAGCCCCGCCGATGACGGAGACCACAGCAATGACGACCGACCGTGCCGACCTGACGATCAAGGCCCTGCGTACCGGGCACGACGAACTGGCATCCCTCGTGAGCGGCTTCACCGCGGACGACCTCACCCACGCCACCGGGGCCTCGGAGTGGGACGTGTCGCAGGTGCTGAGCCATCTCGGCAGCGGCTCCGAGATCAACCTCGCCATCCTCGAAAGCGCCCTGAACGGCACGGAGGGCCCCGACGGCGAGTTCAAGCGCTCCGTCTGGGCGCGCTGGGACGCGATGACGCCCGCCGAGCGGGCCGAGCGCTTCCTCGAAGCCGAGGAGGCACTGGTCCGGCGGTACGAGGGCCTGGACGCGCAGACCCGCGCGGACCTCCGTATCGACCTGGGCTTCCTGCCCGCGCCGGTCGACGTCGCCACCGCGGCCACCATGCGGCTCAGCGAGTTCACCCATCACGCGTGGGACGTCAGGGTCGGCTTCGACTCCACGGCGGTGCTGGCGCCCGAGGCGACCCGGCTGCTCCTCGACCAGACCGGCGCCCTCATCGGTTTCCTCGCCAAGCCGGCCGCTCTCGACGGCCGCCAGGTCGCGCTCGCCGTCCGTCTCACCTCCCCGGACAGCGCCTTCGGCCTCGAACTCGGCGACGCCGCCACGGTCGGCGACACTCCCGACCAGCCGGACGGTGTCCTCACCGCCCCGGCCGAGTGGTGGCTCCGCGCGGTCACCGGCCGCCACGCCCCCGACCACACCCCCGACGCGGTGGTGCTCACCGGCGACGCGATCACCCTGGACGATCTGCGGCGCGTCTTCCCCGGGTTCTGACGTCGGGCGGGCGGCGGGACTTCGGGCGGGCGGCGGGCTTCGGGAGAGCCCGCCTCCGGGCGGGCGGCGGGACTTCCGGCGGGCGGCGGACTTCGGGCCGAGATATTCGGCCCGGAAAACGTAAATGTCCTGTTACGGGGAAGTTTTGTCGCATGAACCACGACGCCCCCATGAAGCACGACGACGAACAGCGCGATCCACAGGGCCGATACGTCACGTTCCGGCTCCCCAGTCACCCCCGTAGCGTCGGCCGGGCCCGCGAAGTCCTGCACACGCGGATCGGGTTGCCCGGGGATCCGGGCGAGACCGCGGCCCTGCTCCTGTCCGAGCTGGTCACCAACGCGCTGCGGCACGGCAGTCCGCCGGGCCGGGAGATCGCCGTCACCCTCTACCACGCGGAGGGGCTGCTCCGGGTGGAGGTCGAGGACGCGGGGGACCGTCTGCCGAGGCCGCGCGTGCCGGGCGCGGACGACGAGTGCGGGCGGGGGCTCGCGCTGGTCGCGGCGCTGGCCGACGACTGGGGCGTGGCGCCGCGCAGGGGGCCCGGGAAGCGGGTCTGGGCGCTGCTGAAGGTGCCCGGCGGGGGTACGCGGGGCTTCGCGCCGGGAGTCACCTCGCGCGACCGGTGAGCCCGGTGGTGCCGGTGAGGCCCGTACGGCGCTGCGGGGAGGCGATGGCGCGGGCCGCCCGTACCTCGTGGCGCAGCGGGGCCAGTACGCCCTTCTCGTCGCCGCCGAGTTCCGCCCGTACCTCCACCAGGACGTCGCTGGAGCGCATACCGGCCGCCATTTCCCGCAACTGGCGTTCGATCGCGGCGGTCTCGGCGGGGGCGGGCGCCGGGGCGCCGTGGTCGACGCGGACCCGGGCGGCCGTCGTGGCGTCCACGACGCGTTCGACGGCGACGAGCAGCGGCCACCAGGCCCTGGCGCGCGTTCCGGTGGGCGGGGGCTCCGTCAGGGCGCGCTGGAACTCGGTGCGGACGACGGAGAGATCGCGGTAGATACGGCGGCGCGTGCGCACCCGTTCCGCACGGTCGGCGTCGGGCGCCGCGGCGAACGCGCACCGTACGTACTCCGCCGTCTCCTCGACCGCGTCCGCCAGCCGGTCCCCGATCCGGGTGTGCCAGCTCTCCGGCCAGAGCAGATAGCCCGCGATCAGGGCGATCGCGCACCCCATCATCGAGTCGACGAAGCGCGTGAGCAGCAGGCCCGACCCCTCGTGGCTGAGGAGGTCGGAGAGGAGCAGGATTACGGGGGTGACGGCCGCCGTCTGGAAGGCGTAGCCCTTCACCGTCATCGCGGGCACGAGCCCCGCGATGACCAGCATCACCGCCACGTCCCACCAGCCGCGCGCGACGTGGGAGAGGATCACCGCCGCGACGACCAGCCCCGCCACCGTGCCGAGGGCGCGCAGCACGGCGCGGGAGAAGACCGAACCGTAGTCCGGCTTGAGGATGAAGGTGACGGTGAGGGCCACCCAGTACGAACGCGGCACCGGGACGAGGGACACCAGCGCCTGGGAGAGCCCGATGCAGAGGGCGAGGCGCAGTCCGTACCGCCAGGAGTCCCCGGAGAACAGGACGTCACGGGTGGCGCGCCGGGCGCGGACGCGCAGGGCGGCGGGGCGGCCGAGCCGGTCGTCGACGTTGTCCGGGTCGGGCTCGGCGTGGTGCACGACGGACGTGGCGTGGCGGAGCGCGGCGTCCACGGCCCGTTCGGCCGAGGTGGCGCCGGGGCGCGTCGGGTCCGGCCGCGCGGGCTCCGGCGCGGAGCGCGCGCGGTCCGTACGGCCTTCGGCCACCGCGTCCGCCAGCTCCCGTACGGCGGCGGGCACCGCGTCCGGCAGCGGACGGCCGCGCTGATGGGCGGCGGGGGCGGCCTCCACCAGCGGGATGACGACGTTGAGCTGGGCGAGCAGCCGCACGAGCGGTTCCGAGCGGCCGTGCTCGCGGGCGCGGCGGGCGAGGACCAGGTCGTACGCGTTGTTGAGGGCGTCGGTGACGGCCTGACGCCTCGTGTCGTACGTGCCGTGCGTGCCGTGCGTGCCGTGCGTGCCGTGCGTGGTGTACGGAGCGCCGCCCGCGTGCTGCTGACGGCCCGCCACCGCGAGGAGGTCGGCCACGGCGCGGTACGTACCGGCGACGGCGGCCCGTTCCGGTTCCAGCCCGCGCAACGGCCAGGCCAGCAGCGACAGCAGAAGGACGAAGAGCCCGCCCAGGGTGAACAGGAGCGGCGCCACCCACCACGGCTCGGGCATCGCGAGACCGGCGCCCAGCACGGCGAAGAGGAGGAGCTGGAGCCCAGAGGACGAGGCGACCGCGCCGATGGAGGAGATCATTCCGGAGACGAGCGCGAGCAGTGTGAGAACGCCGACCGCCCACCAGCCCCGGCCGAAGACGAGCGTGCCGAGCGTGACACCGACGGCGCCGAAGAACTGCGGGACCGCGATGTTGAAGATACGCATCCGGTACGCGTCCGCGGTGTCGCCGATGACGCCGTACAGGGCGCCCAGCGAGGCCAGCGCCCCATAGGCGGGCCGGTCGGCGGCGATCCCCACCGCGAGCGGCGCGGCCATGCCGACGGAGGCGCGGGCGGCGGCGGCCCAGGGGACGGGCGCGGAGCTGGGCCGCAGGCCCGCGAGCAGCCACGGGGGTGCGGCGGGGCGGCGCGGCGAGGGCGGACCGGCGCCGGAGTCACCGCTCGGGACACTGCTCTCGGAATGTTCTCCCATGACGCCAGCGTGACGTACGAGAGGTGCGAGACGTACGAGACGTACGAGACCTACGAGGGTCAGTGCAGTTCGAGGGTGACGAGCAGCGACCGGTGGTCGGTGTCCGCCAGGTCGAGGAAGCGGGCGCTCCGTACCGAGAAGTCGTCGCTGACCAGTACGTGGTCGATCTGGGCGCCCAGCGGCCGCGGCACGTCCGAGGGCCAGGACGGGGTGTGGCCCGCGCCCGCCAGGAGCGCGCTGTCGCGCAGCCGGCCCGCGTCCAGGAGGGCGCGGAACACGGCGTGGTCGCGGGTGGCGTTGAAGTCCCCGGCGAGGATCAGCGGCGCGCCGGCCTCCTTCTGCGCGGTGGCGTAGGCACGGATACGGCCCAGTTCCGTGCGCCAGTCGCCGACCATGCCCGGGATCGGCGGCAGCGGGTGGGCGAGCTGGAGTTGGACCGTACGGTCCCCGATGCGCGCCGCGGAGCCGGGCATGGCGAGGGTGCCGGGGATGCCCGTGGTGTCGGTGAGCGGGAAGCGGGACAGGATCGAGGACCCTTCGGCGCCACTGGCCCTGACCATGTTCCGGTACGGGTAGTCGGCGGCCGGTATGCGCTCGTCGAGGAGGCGCGTACAGCCGAATTCGCACTCCTGGACGAATATGAGGTCGGGCTTCTCGCGCCGGATCGCCTCGGCCAGGCCGGCCGCCGCCTGCCCGAACTCGACGTTGGAGGTCAGCACCTTGAGCGTGGCGGGCGCGGTGCCGCCGGAGCCGGACACGGCGCCCGCCGCCCTGACTTCGGAGCCGGTGTCCGTTTCGTACGGTCGCAGGAACCATCCCACGGCGCCGATCACCACCAGCGCCCAGACCGCCCCGGCGCGCCAGCGCAGCAGTGCGGTGAGGAGCAGGGCGAGGGCGGCGGGGACGAGCAGCCAGGGCAGGAACGCGAGGAGTTGCGGTACGGGGGTGACGCCGTCGCTGCCGAGTGCGCGGCAGCCGAGGAGGACGGTGGCGGCGAGGAGGAACAGGCCGGTGGCGCCGACCAGCAGGCGCTGGAGGAGGGGACGGGCGACCGGCGGTGACGGTGCGTCCGGCGGTGACGGTGCGTCCGGCAGGGCCGGTGGGGCCGTACGGTCCTTACGGGGCGTGCCGTCCGGGTCGCTCGTATCGTTCGTGCCGCTCAAACTCAACGGGGTTGGCCTCTCGCGCTCGGCCTGCTGGAGATGCTGGGGGTATCCATCTTTCCTCAAGCCGTACGGACGCACGAAGCACACATGTGAATGCGGGAACAGCGATGACGACCGCTGCTCCCGCGAGATGGGTGGGGGGTTCTCTGTTCTGGCGTGCCGAACCGTCAGGTTCTGACGCCCGATCCGGCTCCGGTTCCGGCGTCGAGAGTGCCTCGGTCCGTGGCCAGCGCCCAGATGATGAACGCGGACAGTGCCATGCCGACGATGGCCCACACGGGCTGGTGCGGCAGATACATGAACTGCGAGATCAGATTCAGCGACGCAAGTCCTATACCCGCGTACCGCGCCCACCTGGCCCGTGCGAGGATCGCCAGACCCACGAGGCAGAGCACGATACCCAGTGCCACATGGATCCATCCCCACGACGTCAGGTTGAACGAGTAGGTGTAGCCGGCGCTGTTGAGGAAAGCGTTCCTCCTGACCGCCGCTATGCCCTGGAGAATGTCTGTCACTCCGACCACCAGCAGAAGTACGCCGGCGAAGAAGCTACCGCCAACTGCCCAAGCGGCCTTCCTTTCCGCATGGGCTCCGGTTCCGGTTCCTACGCCGGTGGTTCCCATGCCCATTCCAGTACCAGTACCTGTGCCTGTGCCCATGCCCGTGGTGGGGGGCCGCTGTGCTGTGTTCTGGCTCATATCCCCATGGTGCTCCAAACGGCACAAAAGGGACATTCGGTTGGGCGTTATCGGCATAAAGATTTAGTAAAGTCAGGCGCGGCGGGCATCGTGGTGGGCCTCGGGACGGGTAGTGCGCCAGGCGTCACGGGGGCCGCCGGGAGGGCCGTCGGGGCCCGTTGAAGGACCGCCGAAGGGGCCGGTGCCGGAGCCGGTGCCGGAGCCGTCGGCGGGGCCGGTGCCAGGGGCGGCGGTGGGGCCGTCGACGGGGCCGGTCCGTACGCCTCGGCGCAACCGTCCCGCCGGCCGCAGTCGCCCCGTCAGCCACGCCGCCAGGGCCAGCAGGAGCCCGGCGGCCAGCAGGGCCCAGCCGGTGACCCGGAGCGAGCCGGTCAGCGCGTCGTAGAACGCGGCGCCGGCCGACCGGTCGCCGTTGTCCGGCAGATCCTGCAGTACGGTCCCCCGCGTCACCGCGACGACCACGACCAGCAGTGCCCCGCCCGCCGCGACCGCCAGACCGACGCCCGTCAGCGCCCGGCCGCGACGGCCGGCCGCGGCGAGCGGTACGGCCGCCGCCGCGAGCAGCGCCGTGCCCACGGCGGGCCAGATCCCGGCGGCGCGCAGCCCCTCGGTGACATCGCGCCAGACGCCGAGCCCGTTGGCCTCCACGACGACGATCCGGGTGTCCTGCACGGGGATCCGGTCGGCGAAGGGCACACCGTCCGCGACCAGTTGGCTCTTCACCTGCCGGACGACAGGCGCCAGATCAAGGGTCACGGCGTTACCGCGCCCCTCGGTCAGGGCCCGTTCCACGGTGGAGTGGGTGGCGCGCACGGCCGTCCGCCACGCGTTCCTGAAGGCGCCCGACTCGGTGAAGGAGAGCACGGCGTCGTGCAGCAGGCCGCGCATCGCGCGTTGCAGGTCGTCCTGGAGCGGCCCCACATTGAACCCGCCGTTGGCGATCTCCGACATGACCTGGTCCGTGATCCGGTCCGCCAGGGCGTTCCGTACCGCGGGGTCGGAGGCGAGCGGCGCGGTCGTCGCGACGAAGCGGTGGGTGTCGCCGATCTCCAGATCGGCCCAGGCGGCGATCGCGCTGAGCGGGGTGAGGACCGTCAGCAGGAGGATCAGCGCCGTGGAGAGGGAGGTCCGTCGAATGGTCCGCACATCTCAAGGGAACGTGGCGCGGCCGGGCGGCGCGAGCGGTATGCCGCCGACCCGGTGAGAGCCCGGTGAGAGCCCGGTGAGAGGAGGAAAAGGAGCGAAGGGATACGGGAGGGGAGGAACGGGCTTGACGGGCGCGGCGGGCGGGTGTGCCCTGGAGAAGTGGGGGGTGCGGGGGGTGTGAGGGAAGGAGTTCCCGGTCATGGCCACACCTGTCCGGCTGCCGGGGCGGCACGGTGGCGCGCCGTTCCGCACGCGAGGGCCACACCGTACGCATGACACCACTGCCACCACCGCCGCACCCGACCGGCGCCGGCACGCGGGGACCGGCCGACGCGTCTCCCCGCTCGCCATCGGCGTACCGCTCCTCCTGGGCATCGCGTACGGCGCGTACGCGCAGGAGATCGCGCGCAGCGGCGGCCCCGCGACCTGGGGGCAGCTGGCCCTGGCGCTGATCTCGGGGGCGGCCTTCGCACTGCTGCTCTTCGGGCTGCTCAGGGTGGAGCACGTCCTGCCCCGCGAACTGCGGGCCGCGGCCTGGGGCGTGCTGGTGGGCGGATCCATCGGCTTCCTCTACAGCCTCACCGGGCACAGCGTGCTGCTGTCCTCGGGGATCGGCCTCGCGATCGGCACGGGGACGGTCATCGCCACGTTCTACAGCTTCTACACGCGAGAACCCTGAGGTCCGAGCGGTCGTGTCTCGCGCCTGAGTGGTGAGGGGTGGCTGAGGCGTTCGCGATTGTGCTCCGGGCGCCCCTGAAGCAGGCTGTCGAATGCGTGAGGGAACGGTAATGAGCACTGATCTGGCGATCGAGACCAGAGAGCTGGTGAAAGTCTTCGGCGCGAACCGGGCCGTCGACGGAGTCGATCTCGCCGTGCCGGCGGGCACGGTCTACGGGCTCCTCGGGCCGAACGGGGCGGGCAAGACGACCCTCGTCAGGATGCTGGCGACGCTGCTCCGGCCCGACGGGGGCGAGGCGCGGGTCTTCGGCAAGGACGTACGGAAGGACGCGGACGCGGTGCGCGGCCGGGTGAGTCTCACCGGTCAGTACGCGTCGGTCGACGAGGATCTGACGGGTACGGAGAACCTGGTGCTGCTCGGCCGGCTCCTCGGCCATTCCGGCCGGGCGGCGCGCGAGCGGGCGGCGCGGCTGCTGGCGGCGTTCGGTCTCGCGGAGGCGGCGGGGCGCCAGGTCAAGCACTACTCGGGCGGGATGCGGCGCCGTATCGACATCGCCGCGTCCCTCCTCAACACGCCGGACCTGCTCTTCCTGGACGAGCCGACGACCGGTCTCGACCCGCGTAGCCGCAATCAGGTGTGGGACATCGTGCGGGCCGTCGTCGCGCACGGCACGACGGTGCTGCTGACGACGCAGTATCTGGACGAGGCGGATCAGCTGGCCTCCCGTATCGCGGTGATCGACCGCGGCCGGATGATCGCCGAGGGCACGAAGGGCGAGCTGAAGGCGTCGGTCGGCGCCGGGGCGGTCCATCTGCGGCTGCGGGACGCCGGGCAGCGGACGGAGGCCGAGCGGGTGCTGGCGCGCGCGCTCGACACGGCCGTGCAGCTCGACCCCGACCCGGTGGCGCTGACGGCGACGGTCAACGGTCGCAGCACCGAGCGGGGCGCGGCGGAACAGGCCGCGCGGGCGCTGGCGGAGCTGGCCCGCGCCGGGATCACGGTCGACAACTTCGCGCTGGGCCAGCCGAGCCTGGACGAGGTGTTCCTCGCGCTCACCGAGAGCAAGCCGGCCGAAGACCAGGACAGCAGGCAGGCGGACAGGCAAGCGGACCGGCAGGACGACAGGCAGGACGACAGACAGGCGGACAGGGCGGACCCGGCGACGAAGGAAGAGGCGGTGGCATGAGTACCGGGGTCACCCAGACGCAACACGCGCCCGATGCCGTGGATCCCGCGCAGGCGTCCCCCACGGCGGAGGACCTGGCGGGGCTGCTGGTCGACCAGGACCGGCCGGCCCGGCCCAGCGGGCTCACCGCCTCGCTGGTCTTCGGCTGGCGCACCATGCTCAAGATCAAGCACGTGCCGGAGCAGCTCTTCGACGTCACGGCCTTCCCGATCATGATGGTGCTGCTGTACTCGTACCTCTTCGGCGGTGCGCTGGCCGGTTCCGTCGCGGAGTACATCCAGTTCCTGCTGCCGGGGATCCTGGTGATGAGCGTCGTGATGGTCACGATGTACACGGGCGTGGCGGTCAACACCGACATCGGGAAGGGCGTCTTCGACCGGTTCCGCACCCTCCCCATCTGGCGTCCGGCGCCGATGGTCGGCTATCTCCTCGGCGACATCGTCCGCTATGTGATCGCCTCGGCCGTCATGCTCGGCGTCGGCATCCTCATCGGTTACCGCCCCCAGGGCGGCGTGCCGGGGGTCGTGGCGGGTGTGGTGCTGCTGCTCGTCTTCGCGTTCTCGTTCTCGTGGGTCTGGACGATGTTCGGGCTGATGCTGCGCAGCGAGAAGTCCGTGAT
This sequence comes from Streptomyces sp. NPDC056987, assembly GCF_042673865.1. NCBI lineage: Bacteria > Bacillati > Actinomycetota > Actinomycetes > Kitasatosporales > Streptomycetaceae > Streptomyces > Streptomyces sp. NPDC056987. The sequence goes on along the minus strand of NZ_JBHURV010000036.1, from coordinate 60,264 downwards.
GGGCGTCAGCATGATGGTGATCTTCCCGCTGACCTTCCTGAGCAATGTCTTCGTCGATCCGAAGACCATGCCCGGCTGGCTCCAGGCGTTCGTCAACAACAGCCCGGTCAGCCATGTGGCCACAGCGGTAAGGGAACTGATGGCGGGCAACTGGCCGACGGCCGCCATCGCCTGGTCGCTGGGCTGGTCGGCGGTCCTGCTGGTCGCGTTCGGTACGGTCACGATGCGCTTCTACAACCGAAGATGACACCGCTCCCTTGACCTTCCTCCGCGGGGAAGCCCCAACCTCGGTGGGGCCGGGCACGGAGCCCGGCACGAGGGAGGAAGCATGGGCCCGGCGCCGGATCCCGGTTCGCTGACGATCGGTGCGTTCGCCCGTGTGTCCAGGCTGTCCGCGAAGGCACTGCGGCGCTACGACGAACTGGGGCTGCTGCGACCGGCCCGGGTCGACGCGTACACCGGCTACCGGTATTACGACGAGACCCAGTTGGACCGGGCCCGGCTGGTGGCGTGGCTGCGGCGGATCGGGATGCCGCTGGCGCGTATCCGGTACGTGTGCGACCTCCGTGAGACGGACTCGGACGCCGCCGCGCGGGACATCAGGGCGTACTGGATCCAGGTGGAGGCCGAGACGGCCGCCCGCCGGGACCTGGCGACCTTCCTCATCGGCCATCTGTCGGGGAATCCGGCAGGGAAGGACGTCACCGCCATGTCATCATCCGAGCTCTCTCCCCCTTCTTCGTCCCCTTCTTCTCCCGGCGCCAGGCTCGGCCTCCGGTACGCGGCGCGATCCGACCGGGGCCTGGTCCGGGAGACCAACCAGGACACGGCGTACGCCGGTGCGCGGCTGCTGGCGGTCGCGGACGGATACGGGCGCGAGGGCGCCCCGGCGTCCGAGGCCGTGGTCGAGGTGCTCAAGTCGCTGCCCGGGACGGGACCGGAGGCCCGGGACGGGGGCGACCTGCTGAGCACTCTCGCCGAGGCGGTGGAGGAGGCGAACCGCGCCGTCGACGGGTTCGCCGGCTCCGGCACGACGCTCACGGCGCTGCTGTGGACCGGCTCGCGGCTTGCGCTGGTCCATGTCGGGGACACCCGCGCTTATTTGCTGCGGGACGGTGAGTTCTTCCAGATCACCCATGACCACACCGTGGTGCAGTCGATGATCGACGCGGGCAGCCTCAGCCCCGAGGAAGCGGCTTCGCACCCTCAGCGGGCGATGCTGCTCAGGGCGCTCGACGGCAGCGAGGAAATGGCCCGGCCCGAACTGCGCGTCCATGACGTGCGCGCCGACGACCGGTATCTGCTCTGTTCGGACGGGCTGTTCACGGCGGTGGAGGCGGACGTGATCCGCGGTACGGTCGCCGCGGCCGCCGGACCCGAGCCGGCCGTGCGGGAGCTGATCGAGCTGGCCTGTCACGCGGGAGGGGCGGACAACATCGCGTGCGTGGTGGCGGACGTCGTACCGCTGTGAGTGCCTGGACCGGGGGCGGGGCGGGACCGGTCAGAGGTGCCAGGTGAGGGGTGGGGTGGCGGGGTCGGTGCGGTAGGCGCAGGTGGTGCCCGTGGACACCGACGCCCGCAGGTGGGCGGCGAGTTCGGGGTGGAGGGTGTCGAGCTTGCGCAGTGTGTCGCGGATCCGGGCGGTGACCGTCTTGCGGGCCCGCTCGGCCTCGTCGCCGAGACGCCGGGTCCGGCCGCCGAGGCCCGCCGCCCGGCGCAGCTCGTCCAGCAGGGCCCGCCGCTCCCGTTCGCCCTCGGCGGCGCGGTCCGTGTCCCCGCGTACGGAGGCCCCGTCGATCTCCTCGTCCAGCTCCGCCAGCCGGCGCTTGTAGGCGGCCTTGGCGGTCTCGTCCAGTACCGCGTCGCCGCCCAGCGCCCGGGCCGCGGCCACGACACGGCCGCCCTCGGGGGCGAGGAGTTCCCCGGCGGGCAGGTCGGTGCCCGGGTGGCCGAGGAGCGTGTGCAGGTCCCGTAGCCCCTTGGCGTCGGGCACATGGATCGCCCGCCCCGCGAAGGCCAGCGCCCACACCGTGCCGTCCCGCCGGAACTCGGCCCGGGGGGACGGGACTCGGGCGGCCGGGACCGGCGCGGGGGGTGGGGCGGGCGGCTCGGTGGACACGGGCGCCGGGGCGGGGGCGTCCGTGGCTGTCGGAGAGGAGAACCGGCTGCCGTCGCGGTCTCGCAGGGCCGCCGTCAGGGCCGTGGCCGCGCGCTGCGACCACGGGGTTGCTCCGAGCCGGTCCGCCGCGTCGCGGGCGGCCGTCAGCGACATCACCGCCTCGTCCGCGCGGCCGCTCGCGGCGGCCAGCACACCGAGCCAGAGATCGACGGGCCCGCTGATGTCGCAGCCGTACAGCGAGACCATCCACTGGCCCGCGTACGGCGCGAGCGCGGCCCGCGCGCGGTCGATCAGCGCCTCGTCGCCGGACGCGGCGGCCGTCTGGGCGCGGAAACGCAGCCACAGCGGGGCGAAGACACGCGGGAAAGGAGGGTCGGCGCCGGCCTCCGTCTCCCGCAGATACCGGACCGCGCTCGCCGTGTCGCCGCGCTCCAGCGCTGTGAGCGCCGCCGGTAGCCGTGGATACGGATGGCCCAGCCCGGCCAGCGCCCCGGCCACCGCGTCCGCCGCGTCGAAACGGCCCCGGAGCAGCTTGAGCGCCCAGTCCAGGTGCGCGCTGATGAACCCGTACGGCGCGTGGTCGCGCCACGGCTCCAGCGCCTCGGCCAGCAGCTCCTCCGCCTCGTCGAAGCGGCCCGCGAGGGACGCGGCCATCGAGAGGTCGATGGCCCTGCCGAGCTCGAAGCGGCGCTTGCCCGTCCGCTCGGCCAGCGTGACATACGCGCGCAGCTCCGCGTGGAAGCGCGGATCGCCCTGCTCCAGCAGCGTGACCCAGCGCATCGCCGTCGCGTGCACCTCCATGTCACGGTCGCCCGTGCGGCGGGCGATGGCGGCCATCTCGTCCGTGAGCACGAGCCGTTCGGCCGCCGTGCCCAGACCCCAGATCGTGTCGTGCCGCGCCCAGAGCGAGAAGGCGAGCGCGTCGTCGTCCTCGCCGCGGCGCGCCAACGCCGTGGACCGCACGGTCAGTTCCTGTGCGAGCTGCGCCGGGTCGAGCTGCCGCGGATCGGCCTCGCCGCCGATCAGGGTGCGGTGGGCCTCCCGGAGCAGCCGGGCGGTCTGCGCCTCGTGCCCGGGGACCCCGCCGCGCCGGTGCAGGGTGATCGCCACCCGGGCCAGCAGCGCGGCGTCCCGCAGCTCACGGGCCGGGAGCGCCGCCCGTTCGAAGTACCGCCAGGCTTCCTCCTCCTCGCCGTAGTTCCGCAACTCCCCGCCGAGGTCCAGCGCGATCAGCACGGCCCGGCGCGGATCGCCTGGCTCGCCCGGCTCGCTCTCCCCCCGGTCCGGCCCGTCCGCGTTCGCCCGCGCCCGCGCCGGTACCGGCTCCGGCTCCGGAACCGGCTCCGTACTCCCTTCCGCGCTCCCCTCGGCGATCCGCAACGCGCGCCGGTAGTGGCCGAGGGTCTCCTCGCCGGCCAGCCTGCTGGAGGCGTCCCGCGCCGCCGCCAGCAGCAGGTCCAGCCTGCGGTCACGCTCCAGCGCGGCGCCGGCCAGATAGGCGTGCCGGGCCAGCTCGGCGGGGAGCAGACGGGCGTTGAGGGCGGGGTCGGCGTCCAGGGCGCGGACGACCGCGGCGTGTCGGCGCCGTACGTCCGGCTCGGGGAGCGATTCGTACAGCGCCTCCCGTACGAGGTCGTGCGCGAAGGCGAACCGCCCCGACCGCGCGCCCACCACCACCCGGGCCGCCACCGCGCGCTCCAGCAGCCGGTCCACCCGCGGCAAGGGCTCCGCCGCGACGCCCGCCAGCACCCCGCGGTGGAACTCCCGGCCCAGCACGGCGGCCGAGGTCAGTAACGCGTACACCGGCGGCGGGAGTTGGGCGAGCCGGCTGCGGACCGCCTCGCGCACCCCGGGCGCCACCGCGGAGAGCGGGCTGCCGCTGCACCAGAGCCGGGCCGTCTGCTCGACGAAGAAGGGATTGCCGCCGGTCCGCAGGTGCACCTCGTCCATGACGGCCGCGTCCGGCTCCCGCCCGGCGGTGAGCGCGAGCAGCGCACCCACGTCGTCCCGGCCGAGCCCCGTCAGCGTCACCGTCGTCGTCGCGCGCGCGACCAGCGGGAGGATCAGCCGCTGGAGCGGATGGTCCGCCGCCTCCACCTCGACGTCCCGGTACGCCCCGACGAGGAGCAGCCGCTCGAACCAGGCGTGCTGCGCGGCGAATTCGAGGAGCTGGAGAGAGGCGCTGTCCGCCCGGTGCAGATCGTCCAGGACGACCACGACGGGGCGGTCCTGCGAGGCGGTGACCAGGGCCGTGGTCACCGCGTCGTACAGCGCGAAGGCGTCCTCCCGGTCCGGCGCGAAGGCGTCCTCCCGGCCTGGGTCCCGGCCCTGGTCCTGGTCTCCGTCTCCGTCCCCGTCCCGGTCCCCGACCCGGTCCTGGTCCCCGTCCCGGTCCGGCGCCGGGGGCCCGGCCGGGGACGGGGGCTCGCCCAGCAGCACCGCGAGCTGTCCGCCCGCCGCGCTCTCGATCTCCGCCCAGCGCTCCTCCCCGACCCCGCGCCGCAGCCCCCGCAGCACCTGCACCCACGGCCAGTAACCCGGCGCGCTGTCGGAGTCCCAGCACGAGCCGCCCACGACGAGCGCCCCGCGCCGCCGCGCCTCGTGCGCGGCCCGTGTGACGAGCGCGGTCTTGCCGATGCCCGCTTCCCCCGTGACCAGCGCGAGCCCCCCATGGCTGTCCGCCGTCCGGGCGATCTCCGCCCGGAGGACACCCATGGGGTGGTCACGCCCGATGAGAGCAGGGGTCATACCCAAACGATAGGAGGCCCCACTGACAACGGGCCCCCGTTCGCCGGTCGGGTCAGCGCGTCACGTTCGCGAGCAACTGCTCGAAGGGGACCACCTCGTCGTCGCTCTCGCCTCCCACGCCTCCTGCACCTCCCGTACCGCGAGGGCCTTCCGCGCGTGCCGTCCGTCCCTGGAGCAGCCGGCCGAACTCCCCGCCCGCCCGTTCGATCCGGGCCGGCAGCCCGCCCGCGTGGGTGTCGGCCCCCGCGCCCCAGTCGTCCGTCGCGGCGAACACGGCGGTCGGCAGGGTCAGCGCGTGGAGGTACGAGAACAGCGGCCGCATCGCGTGCTCCACCGCGAGCGAGTGGCGGGCGGTCCCGCCGGTGGCCGCGAGCAGCACGGGCGTCCCGGTGAGCGCGTCGGGTTCGACCAGGTCGAAGAACGACTTGAACAGCCCGCTGTACGAACCGGCGAACACCGGCGTCACCGCGATCACCCCGTCCGCGCCGCTCACCGCGGCCAGCGCCGCGCCGAGCGCGGCCGAAGGGAAGCCGGTGACCAGGTTGTTCGCGATGTCGACGGCCAGTTCGCGCACCTCGACGACCTGGATCTCGGCCTTGCGGTCCTCGGCGGCGAGTGCGCGCACCGACGCCTCCGCCAGCCGGTCGGCCAGCAGGCGCGTCGAGGACGGCTTGCCGAGACCGGCCGAGACGGCGACCAGCTTCAACGGCTCCGCGGTGACGGAGGCGAGCGGCGCGGTGGTCATCGTCAGACCTCCTTCTTCTCGTCCACGGCCTGGTCGTTCACGGTGACGTTCTTGTCGGTGACGGTCTTCTCCGGTGCGGAGACGGCCGGGTGCAGCGGTCCGTCCGGCACCCCGGCCGGTCGCAGGTTGGCGAACTCCTTGCGCAGGACGGGGACGACCTCCTCGCCGAGCAGGTCGAGCTGCTCCAGCACCGTCTTCAGCGGCAGTCCCGCGTGGTCCATCAGGAAGAGCTGGCGCTGGTAGTCGCCGAAGCTCTCCCGGAAGGACAGCGTCTTCTCGATGACCTCCTGCGGGCTGCCCACGGTGAGCGGGGTCTGCTCGGTGAACTCCTCCAGGGAGGGACCGTGCCCGTACACCGGCGCGTTGTCGAAGTACGGCCGGAACTCCCGTACCGCGTCCTGCGAGTTCTTCCGCATGAACACCTGGCCGCCCAGGCCGACGATCGCCTGCTCCGGGGTGCCGTGGCCGTAGTGCGCGTACCGCCTGCGGTAGAGGTTGATCAGCTTCTGGAAGTGCCCCTTGGGCCAGAAGATGTTGTTGGCGAAGAAGCCGTCCCCGTAGTAGGCGGCCTGCTCGGCGATCTCCGGCGACCTGATCGACCCGTGCCAGACGAACGGCGGGACCCCGTCCAGCGGCCGGGGCGTCGAGGTGAAGCCCTGGAGCGGCGTACGGAACTTGCCCTCCCAGTCCACGACGTCCTCGCGCCACAACTTGTGGAGCAGGGCGTACTTCTCGACGGCGAGCGGGATGCCCTGCCGGATGTCCTCCCCGAACCAGGGGTAGACCGGCCCGGTGTTCCCCCGCCCCATCATCAGGTCGACGCGACCGCCGGCCAGGTGCTGGAGCATCGCGAAGTCCTCCGCGATCTTCACCGGGTCGTTGGTGGTGATGAGGGTGGTGGAGGTGGAGAGGATCAGACGCTCGGTGGTGGCCGCGATGTAGCCGAGCAGGGTGGTGGGCGAGGAGGGCACGAACGGCGGGTTGTGGTGCTCACCCGTGGCGAACACGTCGAGCCCGACCTCCTCGGCCTTCCGCGCGATGGCGACCATGGCCTTGATCCGCTCGTGCTCGGTCGGCGTACGTCCGGTCGTCGGGTCGGTCGTGACATCGCCGACTGTGAAGATCCCGAACTGCATCGAGCTCACCTCTCGCCTCTCGCCTCTCGCCGCTACGTCCTTTGCGTCCTTGGCGGACTGTGGACCGGCTCGGTACTCCAACCCTTTGGTTGAAGATTCAACTTTTCTTTCCGAACCTTATAACGGCGAGGGGTGCGGAATCTATTCCGGATCCATTCCGGTTCCGCCGCCCGGCCGTGACAGGTAACTTTGCGTAGATTTGTCGTATCGATCTGGTCGATATGGAACCCTTTGGCATGCGATGCCCCTCTCGATGGGTGGAACGGAACGGAACGGAACGGACTGGCGCGCCCCGAGGAGAACCGCCGATGTCGCACTTCCGCCGCAGGCGCGGCCTGTGGGCCCTCGGGGTGGTCCTGGCCCTCGCGCTCGGGCTGCTCGCCCGGCCTGTGCTCGACGCTCTCGGGGTCTTCTCCGACACGGGCGACCCGATCAGCTTCGCCACGGACGGGGACGTGCCCCTGTCCCCGGCCCCGACCGTGGGCGGCGGTGACGGCGGCCGGCGTCCCGGGGTGGCGCCCGGCGCCTCCGAGGTGCGGATGCCGACCGGCCCCGCCGCCGCCTTCTCCGTGGCGGCCACCGTGCCCGAGGACGGGTCCAAGATCGCCGTCACGACGCTGAAGGGGCGGAAGTCCGGATTCACGGGGCGGGTCTGGGTCTGGGCGCCGCCGCAGTACAAGGACCCGGCGTACGCGCGGAGCGGGTTCCCGGTGCTGATCGCGCTGCCCGGGGGCGCCGGCTACCCCGTCAACTACTGGATGGGCACGGATCTGAAGCTGGAGGCGAGCATCGCCAGGTGGTCCAAGGAGGGCCGGAGCCTGCCCTTCGTCCTGGCGATGCCGGTGCTCAACCCCCGCCCCGACACCGGCGGGCTGTACTGGGACGCCAGCGACATCCCCGGGCAGCCGAAGATGGGAACGTGGCTGACGGAGGACGTCCCCGACCTCATCCGGGCCAATTTCCGCACCCTGCGCTCGCGCGACGGCTGGGCGGTCATGGGGTCGTCCACCGGCGGATTCGCGGCCCTGAAGTCCGTGCTCCAGAAGCCCCGCCGGTTCAAGGCGGCCATCGCCTCCGGCCCGGACATCGTGCCGGACTCCCGGCTGTGGGCCGGGCACGAGCGGCAGCGGCGGGCGAACGACCCGCGGGTCCTCGCCGCGGAGCTGATCAGGGCCGGGGGTCCCGACGTCTTCCTCGCCGTCCAGGTGGGCACGGCCGGCTCGGACGCCCGGGCCCGGCCGAAGGTCGAGGGCTTCGTGCGGACGTACACGAAGGGGCCGGTCAGGACCAGGCTCAGCGTGATCCGGGGAGGCGGGCACAACGCGCGTACGTATGTGCCGAACCTGGTCGACGGCGGTCTGATCCAGTGGATCAGCGCCCACATGCGGGGCCCGGTACCCGGGGCCGTCGGGTAGCGTTTCAGGTCCCCCGTCCCTGCGCGGTGGGGGCGCTCGGCACTCTGTGGAATGGGAAGGTAGGTTAGGCTCGCCTAACCTTTCGGTGGGAGTCCCTGACGGCTCCTCAGCAAAACCTTTGCGGTGCAAGCTGTTGGGCATGTGCCCCTTCCGCAGCACCCCCCACTCCGAGGTAGTGCCAGCCGTGACCGTACAGCTCCCGCCCTCCGCCGCGCCGCGTTCCTCGTACCCGGTCGACGTCCTTCCCGCCCCGGTCCGTGACCGGCTGCTCGAACTGGCCGCGGCCGGGGAGCCGGTGGCGTCGTACGTGTACGACAGCGAGATCGCCGCGCTGCGGGCCCGCGAGCTGCGTGCCGCGCTGCCGGAGTGGGCGTCCGTCTACTACGCGGTCAAGGCCAACGCGTACCCGGGCATCGTCGAGGCGCTCGCCCCGTACGTCGAGGGCTTCGAGGTCGCGTCCGCCGCGGAGCTCGAACTCGCCCTGTACGCGGGCTCGTGCGCCGACCTCCCGGCCGGCACGGCCGTCCAGGTCGTCGCCGCGGGCCCGGCCAAGCCCGTCTCCTTACTGACCTCCCTCGTCCGCGCCGGCGTCGAGGCCATCAACGCCGAGAGCGTCCTCGAACTCCACCGCATCAGCCGGATCGCCGTCGCCGAGGGGGTCACCGCGCGCGTCGCGCTCCGCGTCAACCCGGCCGGGACGCCGCTGGCCCGGGGCGTCGTGTCGCAGTTCGGCGTCGCGGAGCCCGACGTACCCGAAGTGCTGTGCGAGGCAAGGGCGTTGCCCGGTATCGACCTCGTCGGCTTCCACATCCACGCCGCGTCCGGCAACCTCGACGCCGAGGCCCACGCCCACTATCTGCGCTGGTGCGTGGAGTGGAGCGCGGCGACGGCCCGGGCGGCGGGGATCGAGCTGCGGCACGTCGATGTCGGCGGCGGCATCGGCGTCCCCGCCGGGGGCGAACTCCCCTTCGACGTCGTCCGGTTCGGCGAACTCGTCCGGCGTACCGAGGCTCCGGCCGGGGTGAAGGTGATCCTTGAACCCGGCCGGTTCCTCGTCGCCGACTGCGGCTGGTACGCGGCCGAGGTGACCGACGTCAAGACGTCGTACGGCGTGACGTACGCGGTGCTGCGCGGCGGCATCCACCACTTCCAGCTCCCCATATCCCGGGACGCCGTCCACAACGTGGCCGTACTGCCCGTCGAGCGGTGGGACGAGGAGTGTCCCCGCCCGGTGGCCGAGAACACGCGCGTGACCGTCGTCGGTGAGCTGTGCACCCCCGAGGACACCCTTCTGCGTGATGTCCTGATCGACCGGGTACGCGCGGGGGATCTGATCGTTTTCCCCTACGCGGGCTCGTACGGCTGGGAGTTCGCCCCGCACGCCTTCCTCGGCCACCCCGTCGCCGAGCGCTATCTGCTCTGAGCCCGTATTCGCGTGTGCGTACCTGTCGGCACGCGCGTATTCGTCCGTATCCGTATCCGTATCCGTATCCGCATCTGTATCCGCGTCCGCGTCCGTATCAGTACCCGCGTCCGTATCCGCTCCGTCTGCCCTCCTCGTACCTCCGGAGTCGTGTCATGACCGTGCCCCCCGTCACCCTGCCCGTCCCGGCCGCCGCCGCGGCCGCGGACGGCATCCTGCGGCGCCAGCGCGCCCGGGAGTCCTCGGCACGTACCTATGCCCGCTCGTTCCCGATCGTGCCCGCCCGCGCCTCGGGCATGACCGTCGAGGGGACGGACGGCCGCCGTTATCTCGACTGCCTCTCCGGCGCGGGGAGTCTCGCGCTCGGTCACAACCACCCCGTCACCCTGGAGGCCGTCCGGCGCACGATGGACAGCGGGGCGCCCCTGCACGTCCTCGACCTGGCGACCCCCGAGAAGGACGATTTCACCGACGCCCTCTTCGCCACCCTGCCGCCCGGCCTCGCCGACCGCGCCCGGGTCCACTTCTGCGGACCCGCCGGTACGGACGCGGTCGAGGCGGCCCTGAAGCTGACGCAGACCGCGACCGGGCGGAGCGGGCTGCTCGCGTTCACCGGGGCGTACCACGGCATGACGGCGGGCGCGCTCGGCGTGACCGGCAGCGTCGCCGTCAAGGAGCGGGTCGCGGGCGGTGGGGCCGAGGTGACGCGGCTGCCGTACCCGTACGCGTACCGCTGCCCGTTCGGCATCGGCGGCGAGCGCGGGGCCGCCCTCGCCGCCACGTACGCGGAGCGGCTGCTCGACGACCCGGCGGGCGGTGTCGTCCCGCCCGCCGCGATGATCGTCGAGGCGGTGCAGGGCGAGGGCGGGGCGGTGCCCGCGCCGGACTCCTGGCTGCGCGAGATGCGGCGGATCACGCGGGAGCGCGGGATTCCGCTGATCGTGGACGAGGTGCAGACGGGCGTCGGGCGCACGGGCGCCTTCTGGGCCGTGGAGCACAGCGGGATCACCCCGGACGTGCTGGTCATGTCGAAGGCGATCGGCGGCGGGCTGCCGCTGGCCGTGATCGTGTACGACGAGAGTTACGACGGCTGGCTGCCCGGCGCCCACACCGGCACCTTCCGCGGCAACACCCTGGCCATGGCGGCGGGCGCGGCGACGCTGCGGTTCGTCACCGCCGAAGGCCTGAGCGAACGCGCGGCGACCGTCGGCGCCCGGATGACGGCGCGGCTCGACGGCCTGCGCGCGGAACACCCGGCGATCGGCGACGTACGGGGGCGCGGCCTGATGATCGGCGTCGAACTGGTGGACCCGGAAGGCCCGTCGGACTCCTGCGGCGCCCGTCCCGCCGACCCGGAGCTGGCCGGGCGGGTGCGCGCGGCCTGTCTGGACCGGGGGCTGATCGTGGAGCTGGGCGGGCGGTTCGACGCGACCGTACGGCTGCTGCCGCCGCTGGTGATCACGGACGAGCAGGCGGAGGCGGTGGTGGACCGGCTGGCGGACGCGATCGCGACGGCCACGAAGGACGCGACGCGCCGGGCCGCGGGCCAGGGACGGCAGACATGACGACGGAAACGCGGGCGGATACGCGGGCGGAAACGCGGACAGGGACGGGGATCGGGACCGGGACGGGGACGGGGACGGAATCGCAGACGGGGACGCGGACGGAAATGCAGGCACGGGTGGCGGGCGAGGCGACCGGGGCGGACGGGGCGACCGGGGCGGACAGGGCGACCGAGGTGGACGGGGCGACCGAGGTGGACGGGGAGGGCGGCTGGGCGCCGCTCTCCGGCGGGCCCGGCGGCTCCCACGCCCTGGAACCCCTGGTCGCGACCGTCCTCGCCGCCCTCACCGAGGGCGCCAAGCGGCGCGACGGACCCGTCGCGCCCGGCCGCCCCGAGGCCATCGCGGCTTCGGTCGCGGAAGCCCTCGCGAGCGCGTCCGCGAGCAAGTCCGCGAGCGCTTCCGCGACCGAGGACGGGACGGCGGACGGGCCGGCGGCCGGGGGAGCGGGCGGCCCGGCGGCCGCCGCGGGGCCCGGGGGCGCCGCCGCGCTGGCGCGGCTCACCGAACTCCTCGCCCACGGCAGCGCCGACCCGGCCGACCCCGCGTGCGCCGCGCATCTGCACTGCCCGCCCCTCGCGATCGCCGTCGCCGCCGATCTCGCCGTCTCCGCGCTCAACCCCTCCCAGGACTCCTGGGACCAGGCGCCCGCCGCGACCACCCTGGAGACGCTGCTGCTCCAGGAGATGGCACGGCTCGTCGGGTACGACGACGCGCGCGCCGCCGGGGTGCTCACCTCCGGGGGTACGGAGTCGAACCTGATGGGCCTGATGCTCGCCAGGGACCGGGTCCTCGGCGCCGCGACGGGCCGCCAGATCGAACTCTCCGGCGTGGCGGAACCTCCGGGCGTGGCACAGCGCTCCGGCGTGGCCGGGCCGGGCCCCGCCGGGCGCCCGCGCATCCTCGCCTCCGCCGCCGCGCACTTCTCCGTACAGCGCGCCGCCGCCCTCCTCGGGCTCGGCGAGGACGCGGTGCTCGCCGTTCCCGTCGACCACGAACTGCGCATGGATCCGGCCGCGCTGGCCGCCGCGCTCGACGGCTGCGCCGAGCGCGGCGAACTGCCCGTCGCCGTCGTCGCCACCGCGGGCACCACCGACACCGGCGCCGTCGACCCGCTGCGCGCGTGCGCCGCCCTCGCCGCCGCGCACGGCGCCTGGCTGCACGTCGACGCGGCGTACGGCGGCGGCGCCCTGCTCTCCGACCGGCTCGCGCCGCTGCTGGACGGGCTCGCGCTCGCGGACTCGGTCTCCCTGGACTGGCACAAGCTCGGCTGGCAGCCGGCCGCCGCCGGGATCTTCCTGGTTCGCGCGTCGGAGACGTACGCCTCGCTCGCGCGCCGGGCGGTCTACCTCAACCCGGTGGACGACGAGGACGCCGGCTATCCGAGCCTGCTCGGCCTGTCGCTCCGTACGACCCGGCGCGCCGACGCCTTCAAGATCGCGGTCACGCTGCGGGCGCTCGGCAGGGACGGGCTCGGGCGGCTGGTCGACGCCTGCCGGGAGCTGGCGGTCGCGGGCGCCCGGAGCGTACGGGAACATCCGCGGCTGGAGCTGCACTCCGAACCGGTGCTGACGGCCTTCCTGTTCCGCTACGTGCCGACCTCAGAGGTCGGGGACGGGGAGCGGAGCGACGCGATCAACGCCGCGCTGCGGCGCCGGCTGCTGCGCGAGGGCCGTGCCGTCGTCGGCCGTACGGAGCTGCCGGGCGAGGGCCCCGGCCGCGTACGGCTCAAGCTCACCCTGCTCAACCCGCACGCCACGGCCGACGACGTCGACCGGCTGCTGACGGCGGTCGTCGCCGCCGGGCAGGCCGAAGAGACGGAAGGGGCGGGAGAGCCGGAAGAGGCAGGTGTGGTGGGGTGAGGCCGGCACCGGAGACCGCCGGAGCGCTGCCTCCGGTCCCGGTCCCGAACCTCACCGGGTTCATCAACTCCCCTATGGAGGAATTGCGTTGACGACCTCTCACGATGTGTACGACCTGGTCGGTGTCGGGATCGGCCCGTTCAACCTCTCCCTGGCCGCCCTCGCGGACGGCGTTCCCGGGGGCGGGCCGCGCACGCTCTTCCTCGACGCCAGGCCCGCCTTCTCCTGGCATCCGGGGCTGCTGCTGGAAGGAACGATCCTCCAGGTCCCCTTCCTCGCCGACCTGGTGACCATGGCGGACCCGACGAGCCGCTGGTCGTACCTCAACTATCTGCGGGAACACGACCGGATGTTCCCGTTCTTCTTCTCCGAGCGCTTCCACATACCCCGGCGCGAGTACGACCACTACTGCCGCTGGGTCACCGAGAACCTGCCGTCCTGCCGCTTCGACGCGCGCGTCACGGAGCTGGCGTGGGACGAGAGCGCCGATGTCTTCCTCGTGACCCACCGTTCGGCCGCCGGCACGGTCTCGTCCGTACGGGCGCGGCAGGTCGTCCTGGGGGTCGGGACGAACCCGGTCGTCCCGGAGCCCCTGCGCCCGTATCTCGACGCACACACCGACAGCGGCACGGGGGACGGGCCGCGGGTGCTGCACAGCGCGGAGTACCGCGCCCACCGGGCCCGGCTGGCCGGTCTGGACGATGTGACGGTCGTCGGGGCGGGCCAGTCCGGCGCCGAGGTCGTCCTCGACCTGCTGCGTCACCAGGACGGCGGCGGCGCGGGCGGCCCGTACGTGCGCTGGCTGGCCCGTACACCCGCGTTCGCGCCCATGGAGTACTCCAAGATCGGCCTGGAGCACTTCACGCCCGACTACATCCGCTACTTCCGCGCCCTGCCCGAAGCCCGCCGCGAGCGGCTCGTACGGGAGCAGTGGCAGCTCTACAAGGGCGTCAGCGAGGAGACGCTGGGCGAGATCCACGACGAGCTGTACGAGCGGACGATCGGCGGCACGGAGCCGCGCGCCGCGCTCCATCCGGGCGTGGCGGTCGAGGCGGCGGAGCGGGGCGCCGACGGTTATGTGCTGACCTGCCGCCACACGGAGCAGGACGAGCGGTTCGAGGTGCGTACGTCGGCGGTCGTCTCGGCCACCGGGTACGAGGCGGCGCGCCCCGACTTCCTGGACGGTCTGGCCAAGCTGGTGGACTGGGACGAACGGGGCCGTTACCGCATCGACGGCGACTACCGGGTGGCGCTCGACCCGCGGGTCTCCGGCACGCTCTACGTCCAGAACGCGGAACTGCACACGCACGGCGTCGGCGCCCCGGATCTGACCCTGGGCGCGTGGCGGGCGGCGACGATCCTCAACGCGGTGGCGGGGCGTACGGTGCTGCGGGTGCCGGAGCGGGCGGCGTGGACGACCTTCGGAACCCCGGGCCCGGGGGCTCCCGGGGGGCCGGAGGGGAGTCCCCGGTGAACCGTCCCCCGACGGTCACCGTTCCGCGGAGAGATAGCTCTTCTCGACGGCGTCGAGGACCTGGCCGGCGCCGGTGTAGCCGATGCCGAGCATCCACAGGTTGTCGTCGACCTTGAAGGCGGACTTCTTCTTCACCGCGTCCAGGTTCTTCCAGAGCGGCCCCGCGGTGGTCTCGGTCTCCTTGGCCTTCTTCGCGTCCCCGTAGACGGAGTAGAAGATGACGTCGGCGTCGGCCCGGTCGATCTGCTCCGGGCTGATGTCGAGCGAGAAGCCGTCCTTGTCCTGGTTGGCGGGGCGGCCGACCTGGAGGTCCTTGAAGAGGGAGCCGACGAACGTGTCGTTGAGGTAGAGCCGGGTGTCCGCGCCCTCGATGAACCGTACGAAGCCGACCTTGAGCCGCCGCGCCTCCGCGGCCCCGCCGAGCGCCTCGGTCACCCGCTTGACGTGCGCCTCGTACTCCGAGACGACCTTCTTCGCCTCGTTCTTCCTGCCGAGCGCGTCCGCGTGCAGCTCGAAGTTCTGCCGCCAGGAGGGGCCGGTGGTGTCGGAGAAGACGGTGGGGGCGATCGCGGAGAGCGCCTGGTAGTTCTTCTCGTCGCGGACCTTGCTGCTCAGGATCAGGTCCGGCTTCAGGGCGTTGATCGCTTCGAGGTTGGGCTGCGCGATCAGCCCGACGGACGTGACGTCCTTCAGCCGGTCGGCGGGGAGGTACGTGGAGAAGGGGGCCCGGTCGACGACGGTGGTGGCGCCGACCGGGGTGATCCCGAGGGTGACGGCGGAGTCGAGCGCGTCGGTGTCGAGGACGACGACCCGGCTGGGCGCGTCCTTCACCCGCACGTCGCCCATGACGGTCTCGACGGTGTGCGTGCCGGCGCCCGCGTTCGTGCCCTGGCCCTTGCCCGCCGGTTCTCCGTCGCCGCCGCAGGAGGTGAGGGTGACGGCGAGCGCGGTGGCGGCGGCTGCCACGCTGATACGGCGGGTGAGGGCGGTGGACACGGTGGTCGGCACGGTGGTGGGCCTCCTCGACGGCAGCCCGGATTCTGCCCCGGACCAAGTAAGGCAAACCTAACCATCGGGTCGCGCGCGCAACAAGTCCTTTCGGATCACGCCGGATCACGCCGGATCGCGTCGGATCACGCTTGATCACGTGGCCACGGCGGGCGTGCGGTCCGTCGCCAGTTTGACGGCGAGGGCGCCCAGGACCGTGCCCATCACGTACCGCTGGACGCGCAGCCACCCGGGACGCCGGGCGAGGAAGACCGCGATGGTCCCGGCGGCGAGCACGATGAGCAGATTCACGGCGAGGCTCACCACGATCTGGACGCCGCCGAGGACGAACCCCTGGAACAGGACGTGCCCCGCCCCGATGTCGATGAACTGCGGGATGAGCGAGAGGTACATGACGGCGATCTTCGGGTTGAGCAGATTGGTGAGCAGCCCCATCGAGAACAGCCGCCGGGCCGAGTCGGGCGCGAGTTCCTGCGGGGCGAAGACGGAGAGACCGCCGGGCTTCAGCGCCTTCCAGGCGAGCCAGGCCAGGTAGGCGGCGCCCGCGAGCTTCACGGCCAGGTACAGCTCGGGCACGGCGAGGAAGACGAGCGACAGGCCCAGGTTGGCGGCGCCGAGGTAGACGAGGAAGCCGACGGCGACCCCGGCGAGGGAGATCGCCCCCGCGCGCCGGCCCTGCGTGATGCTCCGTGCGACCAGGTACATCATGTTCGGCCCGGGGGTGAGCACCATGCCGAGGGCTACCACGGTGACGCCGAGGACCGCGTTCGTTCCGATCATGCGTCCAGCATCGAAGACGAGTCTCTTCAGCACCAGCGAACAGTTCTTCATGGATGGATGTAGTGCTGCTACATCCAGAGCTGCATTCGGATCCGGGGAAAAGTTTTTCGTCCGACCCGCAACCTCGGGCAGGGCCGCACGTCTGTCCGGGTGGAGGCGCCTCCAGTCCAGTCAGTACCCGAGTCCAGTCACCACCCGAGTTGATTCGAGGAACACATGTCCAACCGTCACCGCTCCCCGCGTCCCGTCCGAGGAGCCGCGCTCCGCAGCCGGATGCGCATGGTGCTGGGGGCCTCCGCGGCCGTGGTCGCGCTCTCCGCGGGCGGCGCGATGGCCGCCCAGTCGGGCCCGGCGGCGCCCGTACCGTCCCCCGTCGCGCCCGAGGAGGCCCCGGCCCCCGTCCCGGGTGAGCAGACGGAGGTCCCGGTGCCGGTTCCGCCGACCGAGGTCCCGGTCCCCGTTCCGGGTGAGCAGACGGAGGTCCCGGTGCCGGTTCCGCCGACCGAGGTCCCGGTCCCCGTTCCGGGTGAGCAGACGGAGGTCCCGGTGCCGGTCCCGCCGGCCGACGCACCGGCCCCCGTCCCGGTCCCCGCGGACGCGAACGGGGTCCCGTACCCGCAGGCCGCACGGGGGTAGCCGGCGCGGCGGTCACCGCCGCTCCACACCCGACAGGGGCTGCCGGACCAATCACCCGGCGGCCCTGCCCCCCCACACCCACCCCCCACCCCCCTCTGCGCAGGAGCCCCATGACGACAGCGGCGGCGTACCCGTTCGGTCAGGCCGGTCCGGTGTGTACGGCCCCGGTCTCGGCCCCGGCCCCGCCGCGCCGGAGATGGCGGGCGCTCCTGCGCAGCCTTTCCCGGCCACGGGAGCAACGGGAGCACACCACCCCGGGCGTGGGCGCCGACACCGGTACGGGCGTCGGCATCGGCGTCGGCATGGGCGTCGGCATGGGGGACGGCGCGCCGACCATCGACGACCTCTACCACCACCGCCGGCTCCAGCTCGTCCGGCTGGCCCTGCTCCTCGTGGACGACCTCCCCACGGCCGAGGACGTGGTGCAGGACGCCTTCGCCGCGCTGTTCCGCCGGTACGGGGAACGGCTCACCGGCCTGGACGACCCGGAGGCGTATCTCCGTACGTGCGTGGTCAACGCGGCGCGCTCCGTGCTGCGCCGCCGCCGGACCGTACGCGCGCACGTGCCCGAACGGGAGGGCCACGCCCCGGCCGCCGAGGAGTACGTTCTCCTGCACGAGGAGCACCGGGAGGTGCTCGAAGCACTCCGCTCACTCACCCGGCGCCAGCGCGAGGTGCTGGTCCTGCGGTACTGGTCCCATCTCACCGAGGCCCAGATCGCCGAGGCCCTCGGTGTGTCGCGCGGCACCGTCAAGTCCACCGCGAGCCGGGCCCTGGACGCCCTGGGCCGGAAGCTGGAGATAGCCGCATGACCCCGACGACCCCCACGCGCCGCGAGCGGCCGGGCCCCGGCCCCGACGCGCTCGAACGCAGGCTGCGGGAGGCGCTGGAGGCCGGGGCCCGTACGGTCGGACCCGGCGATCTGCGCCGCGCCTCCCCGCCGTCCACGTACCCGCGCCGGCGCTTCCTGGCCTCGGTACTCCCGGTACGGATGCGCCGCACCGCGCTGCTGGCGTTCGGTCTGGCCGCGGTGGTGGCGTGTGCCGTACTCGTCCTCGTACCGAGGGACCAGGGCCGGACACAGGAGCCGGCCGGTCCCAACAGGTCGACGCAGCCGACGGAGTCCTCGCACACCGCGGACCCGGACCCGGACCCGGACCCGTCGCGCGTACCGGTCCCGATACCGTCGTCGGCCGACACGTCGGTGGTGGAACCCTCGCCGGACGTACCGGCCCGGAGGGGAGAGGCCCCCGTACCGACCGGCGCCCCCGCGCCCCCCACTTCCGACTAGCGCGAGGCGTCCCCGGACCTGTGCTCCGAATTCGTTGGACGCCCTGTGGGCCGGTCGGCGAGCATCCGTAGGTGACCGATAAAGCCTGCGTACGTTTTGTCGAGCTGTCCGGCGGGGCGATGTCCGCTCTGCTCGATGGTGACCTGTCCGAAGCCGGCAGGGTGGCCGGGGTTTCGCTGACCGAGTACTTCGTGACCGGCAGAGCACGGTGGCTGTGGCGGTACCGGCTCGACCAGATGGCCGCCGATCCCGGCCAGGCGCGGTGGATGGTGCGACAAGCGATCGTCGGCGACAACGGTCTCGTCGTCGGACATGCCGGGTTCCACGGACCGCCTGATGAAACCGGCACGGTCGAGATCGGCTACTCCGTCGCTCCCGACTTCCGTCGCCAGGGATATGCCCGATCCGCGCTGGTCGAGTTGGTCCGCCGGGCTGCGGCCGAAGCCACGGTCACGACGGTGCGGGCGACGATCAGCCCCGACAACGTGGCCTCTCTGGCCACGATCTCGGGCTTCGGCTTCGTCGAGGTCGGAGAGCAGTGGGACGAGGAGGACGGCCGTGAACTCGTCTTCGAGGTTCCCGCCCGCCCCCGTGATCCGGGCGAGGCGTGTCGGTGAGGGACAGCCGCTATGCCAGCCACATCCCGTCGCGCATGATGACCCTCCCGCGTAGTTCCGGCTCACCGCGCCAGGCGCGCACGGTCCTCACGAGCACGCGCACATACAGAAAGGAGCCCTCTTCCACGCGTGGGTCCCACGCGAACTTGTCGGCGAACGCCTCCGCCGCGTCTCCGGGCACCTCCTGGTCCGGGAAGCACTCCGCCTCACCCTGGAGGAGCACCACGTCGAAGGTGTCCGGTAGCGCCAGGCGCACGCGCGGCTCTTTGCGGACGTTCCGCGCGGTCACGGAAGTGGCGCCGGTGCACATCCACACTGCTCGTCCATCCCAGAAGAACCACAGCGGCACCTGATGCGGCCCGTGATCAGGGTGAGCCGTCGACACCCATACGTCCCGCTCGGCAGCGAGCCGCTCCAGAGCGTCGCGCACACGCTCCGCCGTCCGGCGGCGAACGACTCCCGTGGTCTCCATGAGGACCGACCTTAGCCAAGCGGGCGTCCGGCGCGCCTGAGGCGCAGGACCTACGCCCAGCGACCGATGAACCCCTCAGCTTCCGGCCCGGGGCGACCAACTCCGGGGCTCAGGACCGCCGGCGGGCCAGCGATCCGCACCGGCCCCGACCACCGTGATCCAGACGAAGACCCTAGGGCCAGTCGTGGGCGACGAAGGTGAGGCAGACGACTGTTCCGTCATCCTCCACTGCCTCGTAGCCGTTTCGTTCCTCCCCGTCGACCGGGAAGAACAGGGCGTTGCCGGCGCGGTCCGGATCGGTGACGATCTCGGCGTAGTTGACCCGGCGGCCCTCGCCGTTGCCGGCCGTGATGATCCGCTCGGCCTCGCGGAGATCGTCCTCGGCATCGCGGCCTCTGACGTGCGTCGGGTCGAAGGCGGTGCTGCAGAGGACGGCGTAATCGTCCAGCGGCGGCGGTTCGTAACCGTTGTACCCGTCGTTCCAGTCAGCCGCGACGATCCGGGCAGGATCGGCCAGCGGCAGGACGACCATGCTGACCCGGGCCACCGCCGGTTCGTCGTCCACCTGAGACCAGTAGAAGCCCGCGTACACCGGAGCCCTGCTGGGACCGGAGAGCAGTTTGCTGTGGACCCACCTGCCCTCGGTCGCCATCCCGTACCAGGTGACGTCCTCCGCCAGTTCCAGCTCTCCGGCACACGCGAACCATTCCGGCCGCGTCATTCCTATCCCGCCGCCCCGATTGACGTGATCCACCCAGCGCCATAACAGGGCGTCCATGGTGGCTGCGGGGGCGGTGGAAGGGGATGAATTCCTGGCTGCCGTCATGGCCCGCATCATGGCAGCGGGGTCTGACAATCCCGTGCCCCGTTCCCACGCAACACCCCACCGGGTCGTACGGCTCGCTCGGGGTCTCCCGGGGGAATGGCCTGGCGGTGCGGGATCGTGGGTGGGGGCTCGGCGGAAAATGCCTATCCCGGTGGCTGGAAAGGGCGGAGAATTCTCCCATGGCTGACATGGGGGCGTTCCGGGATGCGGTCACCGCGTGGGCAGCAGGTGGCCCCGGTGAGCCCGCGCGGGAGTTGGCGGCGCGGCTGGGTGTTTCGACGGCCGTTCTGCTCGAAGGGCCGAGCGATGTCGCGGCGGTGGACACGCTGGCCGCGAGCCGTGGGCGGGACCTGGCGGCCGAGGGGGTCTGCGTGCTCTCGATGGGCGGTGCGATGAGCGTCGGGCGTTTCGCGGGCCTCCTCGGGCCGCCCGGTCTGGGCCTCCGCCTCACCGGGCTCTGCGACGAGGCGGAACGTCCCTACTACGCCCGCGGTTTGGAACGGGCCGGTGCCGCACAGGCGGGGATCTTCGTCTGCGCGGCGGACCTTGAGGACGAGCTCATCCGCGCGCTGGGGGCGGCCCGGGTGGAGGAAATCGTCCGGGCGGAGGGCGACCTGCGCCCCCTGCAGACCTTCCTGCGCCAGCCCGCGCAGCAGGGCCGCCCCGCACAGCAGCAGTTGCGGCGTTTCTTCGGTACCAAGAAGGGCCGCAAGATCCAGTACGGCCACGTCCTCGTCGACGCTCTCGACCCGGGCCGGGTCCCCGCACCGCTCGACGGACTCCTCGCCGCCCTCTGAGCGGGGCGTAACACTGCTGCACGGCAGGGACTTCACGGCATCCGGGAGGACCTGGCGGTGCCCCGCGCGTGCCCTCAGCCGCGGTACGCGGTCGTCGCGGCCCGGATGAACGAGCGGATCAGCGGGTTCTCGTCACCCTCGTTCCACGCCGCCACCACACGGCTCGGCGCCATGTCGAGCAGCGGCACCACGGCCAGCTCCCAGGGGTGGTCGTGCCCGAACGGGGTCAGTCCGACCGTACCGTTCCAGATCACTGCCTGAAGGCACTCCTGGACGGCCCGTACCACCGGACCCTCGCGCGGGACTCCGCCGTTCCAGTACGACTAGAGCGGATCGGTGCCCTCCGGGAACCGGAACCAGCGCCGGTCGGCCAGGTCGGCCGGCTTCAGGTGCTCGCGGCGGGCCAGCGGATCGTCGGCGCGCAGCACCGCGCCCACCGGGTCGGTCCGCAGCTCGCGTACCGCCAGGCCCGTCCCGTCGAACGGCCCGCGTGTCAGGGCGACATCGACCAGCCCGGCGCGCAGCCCGCAGGTCGGATCGGTCAGGTCGGTCTCGCGGATGACGACCTCGATGCCCGGGTGACGCCTCCGGTGCGCGGCGGCCAGCCGCGCTGCGCCTCGGTCGGTGCCATCGCCCAGGATGCCGACGGTGAAGGTCGCGGCGCCGACCGCGGCGGCCACGCGTACGCGTACCCGGTCGGCCCGGTCGAGCAGGGTGCGTGCCTCGTCCAGCAGAGTCGCCCCGGCCGGGGTCGCGGGCACGCTCGTGATGATCCCGCCGGGGCCCCGCACACCTTCGCCAACCCGACGGACCAACCGGCCGTCATGCTCTGCACGTTCACCCCCGACCTGTACGTGCAGTACTTCCGCGACCTGCGGGACATGATCGCCGGTGGCCAGGGACTGACCCCGGAGGCGACCGCCCGCACGATGAGCCGCTATGCCACCGTGCCGGCCACCGACTACGCGGCGAGAACGGAGGAGTGACACCGCGAGGCCCGGTCGGTCAGTGGACGACGTCGAGGACGTTCAGCTGCAGGCCGTTGGCGTACACGGCGTGCTCGACGAGCTTGAGCTTCTGGGTGTCCATGTCGGTGGCGGGGAACAGGCGCTTGCCCGCGCCGAGCAGCAGCGGGTGGACGAGCAGGTGGTAGCGGTCGATCAGGCCCGCGTCCGCGAGGCTGTGGTTGAGGGCGACGCTGCCGTGGACGATGATCGGGCCGCCTTCGGTCTCCTTCAGGGCGGCGACCTCGTCGAGGGTGCGCAGGATGGTGGTCTCGCCCCAGTTCGGGACGAGTCTGTCCTCGGTGAGGGTGGTGGAGACGACGTACTTCGGCATGATCTTGTAGCGGGCGAAGTCTTCCATGTCGGGCCATACCGGGCTGAACGCCTCGTAGCTGGCCCGGCCCAGCAGAACCGCGGTGGACTCCTGCTGCTCCCGTTCCTTGATGTCGAACGCTTCGGGGACGAACTCGACGTCCTTGAAGGTCCAACCGGAGTTGCGGTAGCCGGGTTCGCCGCCCGGGGCCTCCATGACGCCGTCGAGCGAGATGAAGGCGGAGCTGATCAGCGTACGCATGCTGGTTCCTCGGATTCTGGCGTGCGGTTCATCTCTGCGAGGCACTCAGAATCCATCCGACAAAAAAATTTGTCAAGACGATGAGAGTTGTCGGCGAAGGTCGCGGGCCGGCGGGCGGTCGAGTGCTTCAGGCCCTCGTGCGTTCCCTTGATTCCCCTTGAGCCGGCGACGGCTCCTCGTGCCGTCCCGTCGGCGATGTGCGCGCCGATCAACACCAGTCCGAACCGTGCCCTTGGGACACAGTCACGTACGGGTGTCCGTCACGTGGGCAGGGAGGGGAAGGGAGGGGCAAGGAGGGGCAGGGCAGGGCGGATCGGGGCAGATCGGGGCACGGCGGAGGTCCGGCGAGTTCCCGGTCTCCCCGGACCCGTACGTACGAGAGGCTCTAGATCACCGGTGGACGGCCCAGTGCCGTCATCCGGCCCACCGTGCGCCACCGGATCGGGCGCCGCGTCCCGCACGCCGTCCGTACGCCCTCGGCGAATCCGCCGAACCAGGCGCGCAGCCCGCTCACCGACCGCGTACGCGCCACCGTGAGCAGGATCCACGTGGCGAGGTAGAGCGGCACCAGGACCGCGGGCAGATGGCGGCGCGCCAGCCAGACCCGGTTGCGGGCGGTCATCCGGTAGAACTCGGCGTGCCGGGCGGGGGAGGTGCGCGGGTGCTGGAGGACCAGCTCCGGCTCGTAACGGATCGTCCAGCCCGCGTCCAGGGCGCGCCACGCGAGGTCGGTCTCCTCGTGTGTGAAGAAGAACTCGTCCGGCCACCCGCCGGTCTCCGCCAACATCGCCATGGACAGCGCGTGCCCGCCGCCGAGGAAGGTGGTCACCTCGCCGGCGCGCATCGGGTCCTTCGCGCGCAGCCGGGGGATGTGGCGCCGCTGGGTGAAGCCGGTCTCGTCCGCGATCCGGAAGCTGACGATGCCGAGCCGGGGCCGGCCCTCGTACAGATCGGCGATACGGGTGAACACGTCGGCCTCGATGAGCAGCCCGTCGTCGTCCAGGTCGACGAGGATGTCCACGTCACCGGCCTCGCGGAGCTTCTCCATGGCGACGTTGCGCCCGCCGGAGACGCCCAGATTCTCCGGCAGCTCGATCCCGATGACGCCCGCGGGCAGCTCCGGCAGCGGGGCGCCGTTGCCGACGACGACGATCCGGGTGGCGGGTTCCCGCTGCTTGGCCACCGAGTCCAGCAGGGCACGCAGCTCGACGGGCCGGGTTCCCATGGTCAGTACGGCCACACCCACACGCGGTCGGGACACGTCCAGATCACTCCAGCACTCGTTCGCTCTACGACGGACAGACGGACAGATACGACGGACAGACACACGGGACGGCGGAGGGCGGCGCGAAGGCCGTGCGTCGATGCTAACCGGCGCTCTCCACTCCCCGGACACCCGAAGATGTTCCGGCGGACGCCGAAGGTTCATCTTGGCGCCCGTGACGCCCGTACCAGGCGGCCTGTGGGGGCGGAGCCGCGGCACTGTGCTCGGTCACACATACGACGAGGGCGCCGGGGCCGGGGTACGCGTCCGGCGGGCGTGTCGCCGGGGCCCGCCCCCACGCGCCGGCCGTTGCCCGGAACGACCTCAACAACCCCAGGAAGTTCACGGATATCACCGGTCGACCACAGCCCGAATTCATCTCCGTCGTCACTGTGTCCACGATCACTTCCCTGTGGCACACTGCCCGCATGCCGGAGCTCGGGGGTGGGGCATGAGCGAGCCGCGGTCTGCGCCGACGATCGGCCAACTCGTCCTGAGCAAGCAGCTCCAGGCGTTCCGCGAAAGGGCCGGTCTCGGCCGGGACCAGGCCGCCAGGCTGCTGCGCGTCGCGCCGGCCACCATCCGCCGGATGGAGATGGCCGAGGTCGCGCTCAAGATCCCGTACGTGCAGCTCCTGCTGGCCGCGTACGGCGTCCCCGAGGACGAGGTGACGGGCTTCCTCCACCTCGCCGAGGAGGCCAACCGGCCGGGCTGGTGGCAGCGCTTCCACGACATACTGCCGGGCTGGTTCGGCGGCCATGTCAGCCTCGAAGAGGCCGCCAGGACCATCCGCTGCTACGAGCCGCACTTCGTGCCGGGGCTCCTCCAGACCGAGGAGTACGCCCGGACGATCCTGACCTACGGCGAGGTCGGACGCAGCGACCCGGCCCGCGTCGAGCGCCATGTCGCGCTCCGCATGGAGAGACAGGCGCTGCTGACCAGACCCGGCGCGCCGGCCTTCTGGGCGATCCTGGACGAGACGGTGCTGCGGCGCCGCGTCGGATCGCCGGCCGCGATGCGCGCCCAGATCGACCGGCTGCTGGAGGCCGCCGAACTGCCGAACGTGACACTCCAGATGGCCCCGTTCGCCGCCGGACACCACCCCGGCACGTACAGCCCGTTCGTCCTCTTCCGCTTCACGGTCCCCGAGATGCCCGACATGGTCTACGTCGAGTATCTGACCGGCGCGCTCTACCTCGACGGTGTCCGCGAGGTGTCGCAGCACAAGGAGGCGATGGACCGCATGGCCGCGCACGCGGAGTCGGCGCAGCGGACGAAGCGGATCCTCGCCGACTTCCGCCGGGAGCTGTGACCGGGCGGGACTCCGCGGATACGCCCCAGGGCCCCGTGGGTTGGCAGATTCCAGGGGCCCGTGTCGCCCGATGGCCGGGTTTGCCCCTGGAGTGCTCGGGCAGGCGGGCCGGTGTCAGCGATTTCGACACTGTAGGGAGCGCGACATGACCGCCGACAAGAAATCCTCGAAGACCTCCGCCAAGGCCGACCAGGTCAAGGGCGCGATCAAGGAGACCGTCGGTCGAGCGGTCGGCAACGAGCGGCTGACCGCCGAGGGCAGGGCCGAGCGCGCCAAGGGCGACCTGCGCGAGGCCGGTCACAAGGCCAAGGACGCGTTCAAGCGGTGAGCGCGTGGCCCGGCCCCTTCGGCAGAGGCGGCTGCCGGTGCAGAGTCCGCGGGCGATGGCCCGGCCGCCGGGCGTCACTTCGGTGACCCGGACGGCCGGGCCATCGCCCTCCACGGCTTCTTGGCCGGTACGGCTCCCCGGGCCGTGGCGGTCCCCGCCCGCCCCCGGCCCCGGGGCATCGGCCCGCTGTCGTGGGCGCACGGCGCCGTTGCGTGGGCGCGTAGGTCCTCCTACGTTTCCCCCATGCTCACCAAACAGCAAGCAGCCGAAGCAGTCCGTGGCGCCAAGGCCGAACTCGGTCTGACGTGGGCGCAGCTCGCCGAGGCGGTCGGCCGGCCCGTGGCCTGGACCACCGCCGCGCTGCTCGGCCAGCATCCGATGAGTACGGAGCAGGCCGAGGCCGCCGCGTCGCTCCTCGATCTGGGCGAGGACGTGGTCCAGGCGTTCCGGCTCCAGCCCACGCGCGGCGCGCTCGACTCGGCCGTGCCCGTCGATCCGACCGTCTACCGGCTCTACGAGGTCATCCAGGTGTACGGGCCGACCATCAAGGAGCTGATCCACGAGGAGTGCGGCGACGGCATCATGAGCGCCATCAACTTCCGGCTGGACGTGAAGCGCGTGCCCGACCCGGCGGGGGACCGGGTGGTCATCACGCTCGACGGGAAGTACCTCCCGTACCAGTGGTAGCGCTACCGAGGACAAAGGCCCGGCCGGCTTTCCCGCCGACCGGGCCTTTCCCTCACCGCAATCGCGTGCCGCAACCGCGTGCCGCGTACGAAGCGCCGTACGGAACGCTACGTACGGAACGTCAGTCCGTGACCTCGATACGGCCGTCCGGACCCGTGCCGTTCGGCGCTGTGCCGTTCGCCGCCGGGGTCGCGCCGGATGTGGCCGCCCCCGTCAGCGACTTGCCCGCCGCCAGGCCCTTCAGCAGCTCCGCGAGGTCGACGCCCGTGGTGGAGCTGAGGAGTTCGACGCCCTGGGCGACGTTGTCCGCGACCGTACGGGCGAGCTGGCCCGCGCCGTCCGTGGAGATGACCGTCATCTTGTCCACCGCGCTCAGCGGCTCGGACGCCTTCTCCACCACCGACGGCAGCACCTCGACGAGCATCTGGAGGACGGCCGCGTCG
Source organism: Streptomyces sp. NPDC056987 (assembly GCF_042673865.1). Classification (NCBI taxonomy): domain Bacteria; kingdom Bacillati; phylum Actinomycetota; class Actinomycetes; order Kitasatosporales; family Streptomycetaceae; genus Streptomyces; species Streptomyces sp. NPDC056987. The sequence continues at coordinate 33,741 of NZ_JBHURV010000036.1, read as the reverse complement.
CCGTACCGCGCGAACGCGTCCGCCTTCTTCTGCATGGCCTCCGCCTCGGCCGCGCCCTTCGCGAGGATCGCCGCGGCCTCCGACTCGCCCTCGATCCGTACGGCGGCGGCGAGCGCGGCGCGGTGCGCCTTCTCGCCCTCACCGGTGAGTCGGGAGCGCTCGGCGTCCGCCTCGGCCTGCTTGACCAGGGCGATACGGCGGGCCTCGGCCTCCTGCTCGGCCTGGTAGCGCGCGGCGTCGGCGGGCTTACGCACCTTCGTGTCCAGCTCGCGGTCGGTCAGCGCGGCCTGGCGCTCGGCGACCTTCTCCTGCTCCATGAGCACGTCCTGCTCGCGGGCCGCCTGGGCCAGCGGACCGGCCGCGGCGGCCCGGGCCACCGCCTCGTCCGTCTCGGCCTTGATCTCGGCCTGCTTGAGCTGGAAGGTCCGCTGGGCGATCGCGATCTCTTCCTCGGCCTTCAGCCGCGCCTGCTCGGCGGCGCGCCGCGAGACCGCCTCCGCGATGTCGGCCTCCTGCTTGGCGCGGGCGGCCTCGGGGCGGCCGAGGTCCTCCAGGTACGAGCCCTCGGTGGTGATGTCCTGGATCTGGAAGGCGTCCAGCACCAGGCCCTGCCCGGAGAGGCTCGCCTCCGCCTCCTCCGCGACCTGGCCGGCGAAGGCCGCGCGGTCACGGATGATGTCCTCGACCGACATCCGGCCGACGATGGAACGCAGCGCACCCGAGAGGACTTCCTGGGTGAAGCCGACGATGCCGCCCTGCTGCTGGAGGAAGCGCTGGGCCGCGGCGCGGATGGAGTCCTCCGTACCGCCGACCTTGACGATGGCGACGCCTTCGAGGTTGGCCTTCACCCCGCGCAGGGTGACCGCGCCGCGCACCGCGATCGGGATGTGGCGGCTGGACAGGTCCAGGGTGAACTTCTGCTGGACGAACGGCACGACGAAGACGCCGCCGCCCACCACGACCTTCTGGCCGCTGTTGTCGATGGAGATCCGGCCGGTGTTCGGGTCGGTCGACTTCTTGCCGCGCCGGCCGGTGACGATGAACGCCTCGCTGGGTCCCGCGACCTTGTAACGCGTGATGACGACCAGGGCCAGCAGAACGACGAGTACGACGATCCCCAGCACGGCGATGACGACTGGACTCATGGGGCTCTCTCCCTTGCCTCCCGGGGGGACGGCAGATCGGAACGGTTCGCGCGGCGGCGGTGCGGCGGCGGACGCCGCGGGTGCGGCATGCGCCGCGGGCACCGCGAGTGCCGCGCGCTGTACAGAACGGGGGACGCCCGCGGACGACCCGGACGGTCCGGTCGGCGCTGCGGGGTCAGCGCTGCCGGTCGGTGCTGCCGGTCAGCGCTGGACGGGCCGTACGGAGACGGAGCTCGCGGAGAGCGTCGCCTCCACCCAGATCTCCGTGCCGTACGCCACCGGCTCCGCGCTCTTGGCGGAGAACTTCACCGGCTGTCCGCCGAGCCGCAGCAGCACCTCGCCGTAGCCGGTGGCCGGAATCGCCGTGACCACCGTGCCCGACGACCCCACGAGGTCGTCGCCGCGCGGAGTGACGGCCGTCTGGTCACGCATCAGCGCCCTGCTGAACTTCCACGTCAGCCAGCCGGCACCGACACCGGCCGCCGCCCCCACAGCGACGGCCGGGCCGGTGCCGAGTTGAGTGGTGCCGAGGACGAGTGCGCCACCGAAGCCGAGCATCGAGACGAACCCGGCGATCACGGGCAGCGACAGCAGACCGTCGAAGAGCCCGTCCAGGACCCCGGCCCCGTCGAAGAGCCCTTCGAGCACCCCGTCGAAGATCAGCGAAAGGACGAGCAGCACGATCCCCGCGATGCCGATACCGAGAAACAAGGTCATCGGATCAACCTCCCCCACTGGCGCGATGTCCTCGGCCAGGGCCCCATCGTCGCATAGTTGGCCGGAACCCGACATTGCCGTTTTCCGGCAGTCTTAACGCGTTCTTAATGCCGGTAGGTGTGCGGAAGTTCCCCGGCGGCGCCCCGATCGGTCCCGGAAGGATTGAGAAGGTTTCAGAAGGCTTCAGAAGGTTTTGGCCGGCCAGTCCATGAGCCTGGCCCCGATCACCGCGGTCTGCAAGGTGTACCGGTGCACCGGATCGCCCGGGTCGGCGCCGGTGAGCCGGTGGATCCGTTCCAGCCGGTACGTCAGCGCCCGTACGCTCAACGACAGCCGCCGCGCCGCCTCCGCCGCCACACACCCCGCGTCGAAGTAGACGGAGAGCGTTTCGAGCAGCGGCTCGGCGCCGCCGCGCGCCGCCTCCAGCGGGCCGAGCGTGTTGAGGACCAGGTCCGCCATGGCCTGCCGGTCGCGGGTCAGGACCGGATAGACCAGCAGATCGGCGGCGCGCAGCACCGGCCCCTCCAGATCGAGCCGTTCGGCGAGGTCGAGCACGCTCAGCGCCTCCTCGTACGACTGCACCACCCCGCCCACCCCCGGCTGCGGCCGGCCGACGGCGACCCGGCCGCCGTCCGTGGCCGCGAAGGCCTGCTTGGCGAAGTACGAGAGGACCTCGCCCTGGTCACCGGGGGCGATGCAGACCAGCCGCCCCGCCTTGGTCGTCAGCAGCACACTGCGGTCCCCGAACCGCCCGATCAGGGCCTGCTCCACGGAGCGCGGTACGGCGTCCTCCTCGTCGTAGGCGACCCAGCCCTCCGCCACCGCCACGGCGTGCTCGTACGACAGCCGCAGCCCGAACCGCTCGGCGCGCTCCGCCAGCCGCCCCAGATCGCTGCGCCCGTACAGCAGGTCGTCGATGAACTCCCGCCGCGCGGCCGCCTCCTGGCGTACCGCGAGCCGCTGCGCCCGCTCGTACCCCTCGGCGAACGCGTCCACGGCCTGCTCGACGGCGGCGAGCACACTGTCCGCGGCGCCGCTGTCGGCCCCGGTGGCGGGCCAGTGCGCGCGCGCCGCCGCCAGATGCGCCCCGACGAGCGCGCGCAGCGCGAACCCGGCCTCGGCGGCCTGCTCCCCCAGCTCCCGCCGGGCGAGCAGCTCCTCCCGGCTGAGCCGTCGGCCGGTGGTGGCGACGGCCACCAGGATCCGGGCGTATCCGTCCATGTACTCGTCGGGTATCCCGTGCCCTGTCACGCCCGCTCCCGGTCTGTCGACGACTTGAGATGACCGGAACCGGCCTCCGCCTTTCTAGCAAGGATTCCGCAAGGGTGCGTCAAGGCTTCCGTCCGCGGGCCGGGGCAGTGAAGCCGACATCTGCCGGGGCGCCGGCCCGGCGGGCCTACAGGCCGTTCGGTCCCTCCTCCACCAGCACCCGGAGGTCGTCGATCACCCCGTGGCTCGCATGGGCCAGGGCCTCGCGCGGGGTGGGGCCGCCCGCGTAACCGATGACCGGCATGCCCGCTGCCAGGGCCGCGGTGACGCCGGCCGGGCTGTCCTCGACGACCAGGCAGGCGGCCGGGGGGACGGCCAGGGTGTGGGCCGCGTGGAGGAAGAGGTCCGGGGCGGGTTTGCCGCGGGGGACGTCCTCGGCGCTGAAGACGCGGCCGGCGAAACGATTCCACAGGCCCGTGACCGTGAGCGAGTGCTCGATGCGGTCGTGGCCGCCGCTCGACGCGACGCAGTACGGGAGTTGCCGGGCGTCGAGCGCGTCCAGCAGCTCCCGCACGCCGGGCATGGTGAACGGGCGGGCCGTGAACGCGTCACGGACACGGGCGCGGTAGAGGTCCAGCCACTCCGGGCCCAGGGGAGCGCGGGCGTGGGCCCGTACCTGTTCGTGGAGGTACGGCTCGGGGCGGCCCAGAAAGCGTTCGCGCACCTCGTCGGGGGTGAGCGGCCACCCGGCCTCCGTGGCCAGTTCGGCGACGATCTCGGGGCCGATGCGCTCGGTGTCGACGAGGACGCCGTCGCAGTCGAAGACGACGAGGCCGGTGTCCCGCGCGGGGATCAACGGGACCCCGCCGCGCCGAGCGAGTCGAGGGCCGCCGCGACGACCGCGTCCCGGGTCATGCCCATCGCCGTCATGGCGTCCGACGCCGACGCCGAGGTGCCGAACCCGTCGACGGTGACGGCCCGCCCGGCGTCCCCGATCAGGTCGTGCCAGCCGAAGACCGTCGCCGCCTCGACCACCACCCGGGCGCGGACGGCGGGCGGCAGGACCGTGTCGCGGTACGTGGCGTCCTGTTCGGCGAACCAGTCCTTGCACGGTACGGAGACCACGCGGGCGGCGATCCCCCGGCCGGCCAGTTCCTCCCGGGCCGCCAGCGCGAGCGCGACCTCGCTGCCGCTCGCCAGCAGCAGGACGTCCGGGGCGCCGGGCGCGTCGGCCACCACGTACGCGCCGCGCGCCACGCCCTCCCGTACGGCGGCCGGGTCCGTGTCCAGCACCGGCAGGCCCTGGCGGGCCAGGACGAGGCCGACCGGGCCCCGGCGGCCGAGCGCGGCGAGCCAGGCGGCCGCGGTCTCCGTGGCGTCGGCCGGGCGGACCACGGAGAGGCCGGGCATGGCGCGCAGCGAGGCGAGGTGTTCGACCGGCTGGTGGGTGGGGCCGTCGGCGCCGAGCGCCACGGAGTCGTGCGACCAGACGTGGACGACCGGCAGCCGCATCAGGGCGGCGAGGCGCAGCGAGGGGCGTTCGTAGTCCGAGAAGGTCAGGAAGGTGCCCGCGAACGGGGTGTCGTAGCCGACGACGGCGATGCCGTTCAGCGCGGCGGCCATCGCGTGCTCCCGTACACCCCAGTGGATGTTGCGCCCGGCGAGACCGGAGGTACCGGGCAGACTCTCCTCGCCCGCGGGGAGGAAGGAGCCGCCGGCCTTGATCGTCGTACAGTTCGAGTGGCTCAGGTCGGCGCTGCCGCCCCAGAGCCGCGGCAGGCGCTCCGCCAGCGCCTGGATGACGGTGCCCGACGCGTCGCGCGGCGCGATCACGGAGCCGGGCGTGAACGCGGGCAGCGCGTCGGCGGTCTCGGCCGGGTCGAGCGGGCGGATCGCGTGGGCGCGGGCGGCGGCGCGTTCGGGCTGGGCCAGGGCCCACTGCTCCAGCGCCTTGTCCCAGGCGCGGTGCAGCGCGGCCCCCCGGGCGAGGGCGCCCCTGGTGTGTTCCAGGACGTCCGCCGGGACGGTGAACGGCTCCGCCGCCACACCCAACAGCGCCTTGGTCGCGGCGACTTCGGCCGCGCCGAGCGGAGCGCCGTGCGCGGCGGGGGTGTTGACGGCGTTCGGCGCGGGCCAGGCGATCTGCGACTTCAGCACGATGAGGCTGGGCCGGCCGCCGTGCTCCTCGCCGGTGGAGGCGGCGGTGAGCGCGGCGTCGAGGGCGGCGGTGTCGATGTCACCGTCCGCGCCGAGCCCCACCCGCTGGACGAACCAGCCCTGCGCGGCGAAGCGCGCCGCCGTGTCCTCACGGGTCGTCAGGTCGGTGGAACCCTCGATCTGGATGCTGTTGTCGTCCCAGACGACGACCAGGTTGTCCAGGCGGTGCCGGCCGGCGAGCGCGCCCGCCTCGTAGGAGATGCCCTCCTGGAGATCGCCGTCCGAGCACAGGACCCAGACCGTGCGGTCCGGGATCCCGTCGGCCAGCCGGGACTCGTCGCGCTTGAGCGCCATCGCCATGCCCACGGCGGTGGCGACGCCCTGGCCGAGCGGTCCCGTCGTCATCTCGACGCCGGTGGTGTGGCCGAGTTCGGGGTGCCCCGGGGTCAGCGAGCCGAGTTGGCGGAAGCGCCGGAGGTCGGCCAACTCCAGTCCGTAACCGGTGAGATGGAGCTGCGTGTACTGAAGGATGCTGGCGTGCCCGCAGGACAGGACGAACCGGTCGCGGCCCTCCCACGCGGCGTCCGCCGGGTCGTGGCGTATGTGCCGCTGGAACAGCAGATGCGCGACGGGCGCGAGGGCGAGCGCGGTGCCCGGATGCCCCGATCCGGCGGCCTCCACGGCGTCCATCGCGAGGGCGCGCGCCACGGCCACCGCCCGCCGGTCGGCCTCTCCGAAGACGGGGACCGGGACGGAGGCGGGGGAGATGGGCGTGGGAGTGGAAGGAGAAGAGGCGGTGGGGAGGGCGGTCACGGCAGCTCCTTGGAGATCATGTCGTCATGATGACTTCGGACAACGTAACCCACCGCCGAAGACCTCCCCCTGAGCTGATAAAGCCTCAGGTCAGGCATTCCGCGGGTAACGCGAAAATTGCCTATTGACGTCTTCTGGGGTTCTGGTCATTATGACGTCTTGATGACGCAGGGACTCGACGAGGAGACCACGCATGGCCGAGCACAAGTACGCACAGGTGCGGGATCACCTGCTGCGCCGGGTGAGCGGTCTCCCCGTGGGCGGGCAGCTTCCTCCGGAGGCCGCGCTCTGCGAGGAGTACGCGGTGAGCCGCATCACACTGCGTCGCGCGGTCGAGGAGTTGGTCAATGACGGACACCTCATCCGTGAACACGGCCGGGGCACCTTCGTCACCCGGCCGCGGTACGCGCTGAAGCACCGCGAGCGGTTCGTCAGCGAGGTCACCGGCTTCTTCACCCAGATGAGCCGGCAGGGCCACACCGTCACCTCCGAGGTGCTCGTCCAGAAGCGGATGCGGGCGGGCGCGCGCCTCGGCGCCGCGCTGGACATCAGCCCGGCCGCGTCGGTCGTACGGCTGGAGCGGCTGCGCCGGGTCAACGGTGTGGTGCACCACCTCGCGGAGTCGTACGTGGAGGAGGAGCGGTTCGCGGACGTCCTGACCGCGGACTTCGCCACCACCTCGCTCTACGCGTACCTGCGGGCGCACCACGACGTGCTGCTCGCGCGGAACGAGATCGTCGTCGGGCTGCACACGTGCGACCGGCGTGAGGCGGAACTGCTGGGGGTCGAGGCGAGGTCGCCCCTGCTGCTCGCGACCTCGCGGGTGTTCGATCTCAACCGGAAACCCGTGATCCACGGGACGTCGAAGTTCCTGCCGGAGACGGCGGAGCTGTCCTTCGACATCATCGCCGACGCCGAGTAGCCAACGTAACCGTACGGAGTGAGCCGCACATGCTCAGCGAACTGCTGACCGAGGAGAAGATACGTTTCTCCAATGAGATCCTGGACTGGCGTCAGGCCGTCGCCCAGGTCGCCCAACCCCTTCTCGACGCCGGTGACATCACCCCCGGCTACGTCGACGCCATGATCGAATCGATCGCCGCGGGCGGTACGTACATCCACCTCGGGTACGGGATCGCCCTGGCCCACGCCCGCCCCGAGGCCGGTGCCGTACGGACCGCGATCTCGATGCTGCGGCTCACCGAGCGGCCCGCGCCGCTGCTGGACCTGCCCGAGCACGCGGTCGACCTCTACTTCTGCTTCGCGGCGGCCGACACCGCCGCGCACACCCAGGCCATGGCGTCACTGGCCCGCATCCTGTCGGACACGGAGACCCGCGAAGCGCTGCGCGACGCGCGCTCCGCCGCCGACGTCACCCAGCTGATCACTCGATTCGAGGAGCGTGCTTCGAAATGACGAAGTTCCTGGCCATGTGCAGCACCGGGCTCGGCAGCAGTTTCATGGTGCGGATGAACATCGAGGACATCGTGCGGGAGCTCCAGCTCCCGGATGTCACGGTGGAACACACCGACATCAGCTCGGCCGGTCCTGAGAGCGCCGATGTGTTCTTCGTCGCCAAGGATCTGGAGGAGGCCGCGCAGGGGCTCGGCGATGTCGTGGTGCTCAACAGCATCATCGACAAGGACGAGCTGCGCGACGCGGTCAAGTCCGCGGCCGGGCGGCACGGGCTGCTCTGAGCAACGGGCCGCTCCGAGCAGCGGGCCGACCTGAGCATCCGTAGGACCGCTCCTTCCGCTTCTTCCGCGTTCCGGTCGGCGTGGCCCGCGCGGCACACCGCCGGCCCCCGCCGCACCGACCCGCACCACCCACCCGTACCGCACCACCGTCCCAGGAACGTCCTCGACCGGACCATGCGCCATGCGCCCGTGCGCCATGTGCCATGCGTCCGGTGCAGCGGAGACCCACCGCCGACGTCCTGCCCCGTTGTGAGCCACCCCCCTCGTGGACCACCGCAGCGATCACAGTGACCCACCACACCGATCACGGCTCCGCCGTGCCCGTGGAGAGGCGTTTCCGCCATGAACAGCGTTCTGAACACCCTGCTCGACATATTCCGTGAGCCATCCGTCATCATCGGACTGATCGCTCTGCTGGGGCTCGTACTCCAGCGCAAGTCCCTCTCCGACACCCTCAAGGGCACGATCAAGGCGTTCGTCGGATTCCTGGTGCTGGCCGCGGGCGCGGGCGTCGTCTCGGACGCCCTCACCCCCTTCGGCGAGATGTTCACGCACGCCTTCGGCGTCCAGGGCGTCGTACCGAACAACGAGGCGATCGTCGGCAAGGTCCTCACCGACTACGGCTCGCAGGCCGCCCTGATCTTCTTCTTCGGCATGGTCGTCAACGTCCTGCTGGCGCGCTTCACCCGGTTCAAGTTCATCTACATGTCCGGCCATGTCGCGCTCTACCTCTCCGCGATGATCGCCGTGATCCTCATCGCCAACGGCTTCAGCGCCTGGCAGGCCGTGCTCTGGGGCGCCCTCGCCCAGGGCCTGGTCACCACCCTCTCGCCCGCGCTGGTGCAGCCGTGGATGCGGCGCGTCACCAAGCAGGACAACGTGGCCCTCGGCCACACCGGTAACTTCGGCATCGCCACCAGCGGCCTGGTCGGCAAGCTCCTCGGCGACACCAAGAAGTCCACCGAGGACCTGAAGATCCCCAAGAACCTCGGCTTCCTGCGGGACACCACCGTCGTCATCGCCGTGTCGATGGGCGTCATCTACCTGCTCGTGACGCTGATCGCGGGCGCCGGTTACGTCGAGGACAAGCTGAGCGGCGGTCAGTGGTTCCTGCTCTGGGCGGTCATGCAGGCCGGGAAGTTCTCCGCCGGTGTCTTCATCATCCTGGCCGGTGTCCGGGTCGTACTCGCCGAGATCATCCCCGCGTTCAAGGGCATCTCCGAGAAGCTGGTCCCCAACGCCAAGCCCGCGCTCGACGTCCCGATCGTCTTCACCTTCGCCCCGAACGCCGTGCTCATCGGCTTCCTCGCCAGCTTCGCCGGCGGCCTGATCGGCATGGGCGTGCTCGTCGCGGTCGGCGGCACGATCATCATCCCCGGCATCGTCGCGCACTTCATGACGGGCGCCGCCTCCGGCGTCATCGGCAACGCGACCGGCGGCCGGCGCGGCGCGGTGCTCGGCGCCATGACCAACGGGCTGATGATCACCTTCCTGCCGCTGCTCGTCCTGCCCTTCCTGGGCGATGTCGGCCTGGCCAACTCCACCTTCTCCGACGCGGACTTCGGTGTCTCCGGCTTCCTGCTCGGCAGCGCCGTACGGTTCGGCCACGCCGCGGTGATCGTGCTGATCCTCGCCTCGCTGGTGGCGGTCTTCGTCGGCAGCGCGCTCGCCACCCGCCGCGAGGCCGCGAAGGCCGCGGCCGAGCCCGCGACGGACGCGGACGGGGACGCGGAGGCGGTGCGGCAGCCGGTGAGCTGATCGGTGGGTCGATCGGTGGGTTGATCCCGGTGTCGGTGGCTCTGCCCGGCTCCCGACCGCGTCCGCCCCTCCCGGGAATCCCGGGAGGGGCGGACCCGCTTGCCGGGCTCGGCCGCCGTTCGTCTAGCCTCCCGTGCATGCTCTGGTACGAAGCGCAAGCGAATGACAACGCCTTGCTCGTCTTCGACGGCAGTGTGCTGGAGGTCTTCGGTCTCTCCGGGACCCACCGCTATCACATCTGGCAGGAGCCCCGGCTGCAGTTCAGCGCCGGGGCGCGGCCGCGCGTGACGATCATTCCGCGCAGGGGGCCCTGTCTCTCGCTCGCGTACGACGCCCACCGCCTCGACGGGCTGCGCGCGCTCGCGGACCGGCTGGCGCGGGTCCGGGCGGCGACGTCCGAGGAGCGGGAGCCCGCGGGCTGAGCCGTCCGGGAGTTTTCGCACGGCACCGCACGGCACCGCACGGCGCCACACGGCGCCGGACGGCGTCTCAGGCGTCGAAGCCGCTGCGGGACGCCTCGATGTGGGTGAAGTACCGGTGGGTCCAGTCGCACATGGCGTCGACGGTGGACCGCAGGGCCCGGCCCGGCTCGGTGAGGGTGTACTCGACCCGCGGCGGCACCGTGGGGTGCACCGTCCGTACGACCAGGCCGTTGCGCTCCAGCAGGCGCAGGTTCTGGGTGAGCATCTTGTGGCTGATGCCCTCCACCTCGTCGCGCAGCTCGCTGAAGCGCAGGGTGCGCTCACCGAGGGTCTCGATGATCAGGAGCGCCCACTTGTTGGCGATGTCGGAGAAGATCTCCCGCGCCAGAGAGTCCGCGCGCCTGAGGTCGGCCTCGTCGGGAGAGCCGCTGTACTGCTTGGTCACCATCTGGTTCCCCAGTCACCGAAAAGTGCGTTCTTCCATGTCAGCACTCACTCTCCTATGGTTCCCGAGTAACCACAAGAGACCACAGAAGAGGCGAGTGAGCAGCATGACCATCACCCTGGTGAACCCCGACGGACTGCCGAAGGTCGACCTCTACCGTCAGGTGTCGGTCGCGACCGGATCGAGGCTGGTCTTCGTCGCCGGGCAGGTCGCCTGGGGCGCCGACGGGGCCACCGTCGGCGTGGGCGACCTCACCGCGCAGGTCGAGCAGTGCTACCTCAACGTCGGCACCGCGCTGGCCGGGGCCGGTGCCTCCTTCGGCGACGTGGCGAAGCTGACCGTCTACCTCGTCGACTGGACCCCGGACAAGATGCCCCTGGTCGAGGCGGGGATCGCCCGGGCGGCGGCGAAGCTGGGGGTCACCCCGGTCCCGCCGCTCACCGGGATCGGGGTCGCCGCCCTGGCCGCACCCGATCTCCTGGTCGAGGTCGAAGCCACCGCGGTCCTCGACTGAGCGGGCGTGAGCCGGCCCGTCCCGGCCGGCTCACCTCGTACGCGATCCCCGTACGCGATCTTCTTGCCCGTGCGGCTCCTACCGCTCGGGCGCGTCCCCGAAGTCGGGGATCGGGAGCCGTTCCCCGCCCTTCAGCGCCGACGCGTGCGCGACGATCCCCGGCAGTGTGTAGCGTGCCGCGACCCACGCGTTGACCGGCGGCAGGGTGCCCGTGCTGACGGCGGTCACGAAGTCGTCCGCGAGGAAGTGGTGGCTTCCCTCATGGCCGTTGGAGACATTGCTGAACTCCTCCGGCAGCCGGGACCGGTCGTGCACCGGCGCCGAGCCCGACGTGAAGGCGTCCCGCAGCGCGGGTGCGACATGTTCGAGCGACGGGTCGTCGGGGGAGAGGGTCGGCTTGGGCCGGAGGTGGTCCGTGACGTCCTGGACGCCCTCCTTGTCCTGCCACAGGCTGACCGTGGCGAGCTGCTCCAGGCTCCCCTCCGTACCGAAGAACCGGAAGCGCGACTCCCGGATGTGCGACGGGTAGCCCACGCGCCGGAACTCGTTGATACGGAAGGAACCGCCGCCCGCGACCTCGAACAGCGCCGTCGCGTTGGAGAAGTCGTTGTCGAACTGGCTGACGTCCTTGTCGAAGACCCCGTCCCCCCGCTCGTCCCTGACCCCGATCGCCGAGACGCTCACCGCGTGCGTCCGCCAGGCGCCGAGCACCCCGCCCACCGAGTGGGTCGGGTAGAGGAGGGGCGGGTAGCTGGCGGTCGACTTCCACTCCTCGCCGCCGCTGTACCGGTACGCCTCGTAGAAGCCCAGGTCCATGTCGTGGACGTAGTCGCCCTCGGCGTGGAAGATCCGGCCGAAGGCGCCGTCCGCGACCTGGTCACGGGCGTACACGGTGGCCGGGTTGTACTGGCTGGTCTCGCCCATCATGTACGTCAGGCCGGTCTCCCGTACGGCCTCGATGATCGCGGCGATCTCCTCCTCGGAGACGGCCATCGGCACCGCCGAGTACACATGCTTCCCGGCGCGCAGCGCCCGGACGACGAGCGGGCCGTGCGTCCAGCGCTGGGTGAAGATCGCCACCGCGTCGACGTCCGAGTCGAGCAGGGCGTCGAAGGACGGCAGGGTGCCGGCGAGGTCGTACTCGGAGACCAGCTTCTCGGCCCGCTCGGGGAGCAGGTCGGTCGCGAAGATGTCGCCGACGCCGGGGTGGAGGCGCCAGAGCTTCGCGAACTGCCCCGCGAACTGGCCGGCGCCCACAATGCCGAGGGAGAAGGACATGACACACCTTTCATGGTTGTTGTTGCGTCGAGAGGGCCGGTGGCCGGGACCGTGTCTCAGCCGCCCTGCGAGAGGATGAGGTTGATCTGCCGGTTGGTCGTGGTGAGGCTGCCCACCGGCGCGCCGTTGGCGTACACGTTCTGCATGGCGGGGCGCATGAGCCCGGCCACGTCCGCCGCGTAGTTGGTGATGGGGAACGAGAACGTCGTCCCGTCCGCGACCGGCCGCGTGAAGGCCGTGACGTCGATGCCCTCCTTCCGGTAGGCCGCGATCGCCGCGTCCGTGCCCGCCTTGGTGGCCGGGAAGACGCCGCCCTGCTGCCCGATCACCGTCTGGCAGGCGTCGGAGGCGAGATACGCCACCCACTTCTGGGCGGCGGGCTTCTCCGCGCCGCGCTGGGTGAGGGAGTCGGCGAGGCCGTTCTGCATCGTGGCGCGCTTGCCGGAGGGGCCGACGGGGGTCAGGGCGGTGCGCGCGTCGATGCCCTTGAAGCCGTAGATGGTCTTGGTCATCCAGGAGCCGTGCAGCGCGATCGCCGCCTTGCCCGAACCGAGCTGCACATCGGCCTGGTTGGACTGGGAGAAGACGGTGTACGGGGCGAGGTACCCCTTCTTCGCGAGGCCGAAGTACCAGTCGATCGTGGACTGGAAGGCCTTGTCGTCGTAGTTGTAGTGCGTTCCCCACGCCTTCTTGTCGGTGTAGCTCCACCCCGCCGAGGCGGCGAAGGCGCTCCACTGCGTCTGGCCGTCGCCCTCGCCCGCGTCGTTGCTGGCCAGCCCGTACGTCCTGACGTTGTTCCGGTCGAAGCCGGGCTCGTCGCCGCGCCGGCCCTTGGCGTCGACGGTGAGGCGGGCGACGGTCTTCTCGAAGGTGCCGCCGTCGACGGGGTTCCAGTCGAGGGAGTTGAGGGTCTCCGCGGAGATGCCCGCGGCGTCGGTCTTCTTCTTGTCGTAGAACATCGCGATGGTGTCCCAGTCCTTGGGCGCGCCGTAGCGGTGGCCGTCCTGGCCGACCCAGGAGGCGCCGAGGCCGGGCTGGTAGTCGGAGTCCTCGATGCCCCGGGTGGCGGGCAGTTCGTCGAGCGGTGCGAGCACGTCCAGGTCGACGAATTGCGCGAACTTGGTGATGTGGTCGGTGAAGACGTCCGGCTCGGTACCCGCGATCATGCTCGCGGTGAGCTTGGTCCAGTAGTCGTCCCAGCCGATCTGGGAGAGGTCGACCCGGACGCCCGGGTTCTCCTTCTCGAACCCCTTGGCGCACGCCTCGTATCCGGGGAGCTGGTTGGAGTCCCAGAGCCAGTACGAGACGGTGTCGCGCGAGGCGGCGGAGGACGACGAGTCCTGCGCGCCGCACCCGGCGGCGAGGAGCGAGAGGGACACGGCACCGACGAGGGCCGCCGACCTCCGGGACAGCCTGCGTGAACTGGTCACTTGGTACCGCCTCACTTGAGTCCGCTGAAGCCGATGGAGTTGACGATCCGCCGCGCGAAGGCGCCGAAGAGCACGAGCATCGGCAGCGCGGCGACCAGCGTCGCGGCCATCAGCCCGGCCCAGTCCGTGCCCGTCTGCGGGGTCTGCGACCGGAAGACCGACAGGGCCACGGTCAGGACGCGCGAGCTGTCGCTGTACGAGACCATCAGCGGCCAGAAGTAGTCGTTCCACGCCGTGATGTACGTGAGGACGCCCAGGGTGGCCATGGGCGCGGACGCCATGGGCAGGGCGAGCCGGAAGAAGATCCGTACCTTCCCCGCGCCGTCCAGCAGCGCGGCCTCCTCCAGCTCCCGGGGCAGGTTCATGAAGAACTGCCGCAGGAAGAAGACCGCGAACGGCGTCATGAACATCGTCGGCAGGGCGATCCCGAGGAGGGTGTCCACCAGGCCGAGTTCCTTCACCAGGACGAAGTTCGGCAGGAGCGTGAAGATGGACGGCACCATCAGCCCGGCGAGGAAGAGCCCGAAGACCCGGTCCCGGCCGCGCCAGCGCAGCCGGGCGAAGGCGTAGGCGGCCATGGCGGAGAACATCAGCTGACAGACCGTCACGAGCGTGGCCACGAAGGTGGAGTTGACCAGGTAGCGCCAGAAGTTCAGGGAGCCGCCGGAACCGCCCTGGGCGAGCGCCTCCTCCGTGCTCTGCAACCCGAGGACCCGCTCGAATCCGCCCCAGCTGAAGTCCACGGGAAGCGGGTCGGCCGGGTCGGTGGTGAGCGCGGAGTTCGAGGAGAGGGCCGTACGCGCGATCCAGTAGAAGGGCAGCACGGTGATGAGCACGACCGCGACCATCACCGCCCAGGCGGCGATCCGGCCGGGCGAGGGCCGACGGCGTACCGGCGTCGCGGACCGGGGTGCGGGTGCGGGCGCGGGGGCGTCGGACGGCGCGGGCGTCAGGACAGCCACGGCACAACTCCTTCGTACGGGGGCGGGCGCATCAGCCGAGGTCCGTCTCGCCGGCCCGGGTGACCCGGTACTGGATGATCGTGATCACGCTGAGGACGGCCAGCAGCGCCACGGACATGGCGGACGCGTAGCCGAACTGGAAGCGCCCGAACGCCGAGTCGTAGATGTAGAGCTGGAGGACATTGCTGGCGTTGGCGGGGCCGCCGGGGCCGGTCGTGGCCACCGCCACGGTGTCGAAGACCTGGAACGAGCCGATGACCGTCATGATCAGGACCACCGCGAGGACCGGCCGCAGCAGCGGCAGCGAGATCCGCCAGAACATCCGCACCTCACCGGCGCCGTCCACCCGCGCGGCCTCGAACACATCGCCGGGGATGGCCTGGAGCCCGGCGAAGAGCAGCAGGGCCGTGTAGCCGACGTGGCGCCACACGTTGATCAGCGCGACGCTCGGGATGACCCATTCCTGGCTCGCGAGGAAGGCGATGCGGTCGAAGCCGAGCGCCCCCAGGATCTCGTTGCCGATGCCGGTCTGGGTGTCGAGGATCCAGAGGAAGACGACGCCGGCGACGACATTGGAGACCAGGTACGGGGTGAGGACGACGGAGCGCAGGAGGGAGGAATTGGTCAGCCGCTGCATCAGGACGGCGATGCAGAGGGCGGCGACCGTCTGGACGCCGATGTTGATGAAGACGTACTCAAGGGTGACGCGCAGGGATCCCCAGAAGATGGGGTCGTCGATCATCCGGCGGTAGTTGTCCAGGCCCGCCCACTCGGCGGGCGTCAGCAGGTTGTAGCGGGTGAAGCTCAGGTAGATGCCGCGCAGGGTGGGCCAGAGCAGGAAGACCAGGAAGCCGAGCAGGGCGGGGGCGATGAAGACCGCCGCGAGGAGCCCGTCCCGGCGCCCGCCGCCCTCGGTGTTCCTGGTCTGCGCGGTCTTCGGCATCACCTTGGTGCCGGGCGCCGCGCGGCCCGATGGCGCGCCGTGTGAGGCGACAGTCATCAGAGACTCCCTTGTCCATGACTCGTCCTCGGAGGTGGGGGTTACTTTCGTACTGAAAGAATCACCGCGTCAAGGGGTGTGCAGTTGCGGGTCCCGGGCTCGGAAGTTTCGGTGCGGGGGTTCTGTTTCTTCCGTGGTGAAATAAAGTGAGGGTGCTGGTCCTGGCTACGATGAAGCGGGAGCACCGTCATGGACTCCACCGGGAGCGACTGGAACAAGGGGAACACGGGCATGCTTGCGGCCAGTTGGGCACCGCTGAGCCCCGCCGAGCGCGCGGTGGCGATCGAGGTGCTGACGCACGGACCGGTGTCGCGCAGCGAGATCGCCAGGAAGCTGAACCTGTCGGCGGGCAGCCTCACCCGGCTCACCAAGCCGCTGATCGAGTCGGGCCTGCTGGTGGAGGACCCGCCCCCGCCCCCGGCGTTCTCTCCTCCCCCCTCTCCCCCTTCTCCTCCCGATCCCCTCTCTCCCTCCCCCGCCGCGCGGCAGGGCCGCCCCTCCCAGCCGCTGGACGTCGTCGCGGACTCCCGCTTCTTCGCCGGATTCAAGATCACCGAGGACACGGTCTACGGGGTGGTGACCAACCTCAGGAGCGATGTCGTCGCCGCCCGCTCCCGTTCCCTCCGTACCCGCGAGCCGGTGGACGTGGCCGACCTCCTGCACACGATGACCACGGACTTCGCGGTGGAGTTCCCGCGTCTGGCCGGGATCGGCGTCGGCATCGGCGGCCATGTCATCGGACCCGATCGCGTGGTCACGTCCCCCTTCCTCGGCTGGGAGGGCGCCCCCTTCGCCGACCTCCTCGAACAGCGCACGGACCTGCCCGTCGTCGTCGAGAACGACGTGGCGGCGCTGGTCGAGTCCGAGGCGTGGTTCGGCGCGGGGCGTGGCCTGGACCGCTTCGCGGTCCTCACCATCGGCGCCGGGGTCGGTTACGGCCTGGTCATCGGCGGCCGGTTGGTCCGCTCCGGCGACGACGGCCGGGGCATCGGGCGCCGCTGGATCGTCAACCCGCAGGGCCCCCTCACCCCGGACGGCGACCGCGGCAGCGCCGTCTCGCTGCTCTCCATCCCGAGCATCCGCTACCAGGTCGCGGCGGCCACCGGCCGGGACCACACGTACGACGAGATCCTCACCCTCGCCGCCGCGGGGGACCCCCTGGCGGCCCGCGTGATCGACGAGGCGGCGCGCGCGCTCGGCACGGTGGTGGCGCAGATCGCCAACTTCGCCATGCCGGAGAAGATCCTCCTCGCGGGGGAGGGCGTGGGCCTGGTCGAGGTGGCGAATCCGGCGATCGACGAGGCGATCGCCGCCAACCGCCACCCGCTCGCGGAACCGGTCGCGCTGGAGACCAAGATCTCCGACTTCAACGACTGGGCCCGGGGCGCGGCGGTCCTGGCGATCCAGATCCTGGTCCTGGGCCGGCCGAAGACGTCGCAGTGACGGACCGACCGCTGTAAGGCGGGCAGGTGCACGTCCGTACGCATATCCGTATGCATATCCGTACGCGTGTCCGTCGAGGCCACAGCCGATGTCACATCGGGGCGGGCCGTCCCGTCAGGGATGTGCAACCACCGGCACGGCGGAGGAGTTTCCCCATGGCAGACAGCAACAAAGCGACGTTCAGGCGCTTCCACGACGTCCTGAACAGCGGTGACGCGGAGGCCATTTCGAAGATCATCGACGAGGTCGTCGCGCCGGACCTGATCTTCCACGCGCCCGTACCGATGGGCGCGACGGGGGTACAGGCGCTCAAGCGCGTGTGGACGGTGCTCCTCCGCGCGTTCCCCGACCTCCGTGTCGAGATCGAGGACGTGATCGCCGAGGGGGACAAGGTCGTCGTCAGGAACACGGTGACCGGGACCCACCGGGGCGAGTACCGGGACCTCCCGCCCACCGGCAGGTCCGTCAGGTACGACGAGATCTTCATCTTCCGCTTCGCGGGCGGCCGGATCGCCGAGGTCTGGGGCGTCGTCGATGTCTTCGCGCAGATGCGGCAGCTCGGCGTGATCCCCGGGGGCGCTCCGTGAGGACGCGGTCATAGCCTGCGCGACGTACCCCCGAACCGCGGTATGCGGAACTGCTCCCTCCGCGCGGGCAGTGGGGAGGGAGCGGCTGGTCCGGACGGGGCCGGCCCGGCGGTCCGGCGGTGCGGCCGGGCCCGGCGCCCGTGCCGTCGGTTACCGCCAGTCCGGCATCATGGCCGCGGAGTAGCGGGATCCGGCCGACCCGTGCGGCAGGACCTCCTCGATACGGCGGAGGTCCTCGGGCGAGAGGGTGACGTGGGCGGCGGCCACGTTCTCCTCCAGGCGCCGTGGGCTGCGGGTGCCCGGGATGGGCACGATGTCGTCGCCCTGCGCGAGCAGCCAGGCCAGGGCCAGTTGGGTGACCGCGATGCCCTTGCCCTCCGCCAGGGCGGTCAGCTCGCGGACCGCGGCGAGGTTCTTCTCGTAGTTGCCGGGCTGCCAGCGGTCGTCCTGGCTGCGCATGTCGTCGGCGGGGTAGTCGGCGGCCGGTTTGACGGCGTCGGTGAGGAAGCCGCGGCCGAGGGGCGAGTACGGCACGAAGCCGATGCCCAGTTCCCGGACCACCGGCAGGACGTCGGCCTCCACGGCCCGCTCGAACACCGAGTACTCCGTCTGCAGCACCGAGACCGGCTGGACCGCGTGGGCCCGCCGGATGGTGTCGGGGCCGGCTTCGCTCAGCCCGAAGTGGCGCACCTTGCCTTCGGCGATCAGTTCCCCGACGGTTCCGGCCACGTCCTCGATGGGTACGTCCGGGTCCACCCGGTGCTGGTAGAGCACGTCGAGGCGGTCGGTGCCGAGGTGGCGGAGGCTGCTCTCGGCGACCTCGCGGATGTGCTCGGGACGGCTGTCGAAAGCGGCACCGATCCTGGCCGGGTCGCTGAGGTCGAAGCCGAACTTGGTGGCGAGCAGGATGTCGTCGCGGAAGTCCTTCACGGCGCGGCCGAGCAGTTGTTCGTTGCTGCCGGTGCCCAGGCCGTACAGCTCCGCGGTGTCGAAGAGGGTGACGCCGAGTTCGTAGGCGCGGCGGATCGTGGCGATGCCGCTCTGTTCGTCCGGGGCCCCGTAGGCCATGGTCATGCCCATGGTGCCGAGGCCGATCGCCCCGGCCTGGAGCCCCTGGCCGCCCAGAGTCCGGCGGGGGAGGTTCGTCGTGTCGTGTGCCATGCCCTCGACGCTAGGCACACGGAGCGCGGAGGGCATGGGGCGCAGGTCGCGTAGAATTGCCTGATCCTCTCAGGACCTGACCGTCTCAGAACCTGACCCCTCAAGACCTGACCCCTCAAGACCTGATCCTCTCGGGAACGGAGCGTGCCGTGCTCGATCGGCTGGCCACTGTCATCGACCGGCACTGCGGGGTACCCGACTCGGACACCAAGATCCCCCGGCTCTCCCTCGTCGCGGTGGACGAACCCATCGAGCACACCGACCTGCTGTACGAGCCGATGATCTGCTTCGTCGCCGACGGTGCGAAACGCACCACCGCGGGAGACCTCTGCCAGGTCGCACGCGCCGGCGACATGCTCCTCACCACGATCGACCTGCCCGTCGTCGTCGACCTGGAGGAGGTGCCCTACCGGTCCGTCGTCATGCGTCTGGACGGCCAGGCGCTCACCGGCCTGATCATCGAACTGGACGGGACCGGACCGGCCGTCCCGTCGGCCGCGGCAGGGCAGATCAGCGCGGAGATGCCCCCGGAACTCGTCGACGCGGTCACCCGCTGGGCCGAACTCCTCGACACCCCCGAGGACATCGGCCCCCTGGCCTCCCGGATCGAGAGCGAGATCCTCTACCGGCTGCTCCGTAGCTCCCTCGGCACCGTCCTGCGCCAGTGGTCGCTCGCCGACTCGACCACGAGCCGGGTGCGCCGGGTGGCCCGGTGGATCTGCGAGCACTACACCGAGCCGCTCAGCATCGACGAGATCGCCGCGGTCGCGCACCTGAGCCCGGCCGGCCTGCACCGGCACTTCAAGGCGGCCACCGGCATGAGCCCGCTCAAGTACCAGAAGCACCTGCGGCTGCAGGAGGCCCGGCGGCGCCTGGTCGCGGGAGACGCCACCGCGGCCCAGATCGCACAGGCGGTCGGATACGTGAGCGCCACCCAGTTCAGCCGCGAGTACCGCAGCGCCTACGGCCTTCCCCCCGGACAGGACGCCACCCGGCTCCGCGCCCGGCTCACCGGTCGTCCCGGTCCAGGGCCTCGATCGCCCGCACGATCAGGGCCCGCGCCTGGGCGCCGTACACGGCCAGAGCCTGAAGTTCCTCGAATGCCTTGAGATAGAGGGCGATTTCGGAGGGCTGGGTGATGTTCACCCGCGCCGACAGCAACTCGACGGCCACGAGGGTGTCGTCGAAGGCGCTGAAAGGTTCCTGTACCCACAACGGCCGTTGTGCCGTGCTCATCGGGATCACTCCCAGGGACACGGAGGGGAGGGCGCCCGCGCCGAGGAGATGACCGAGCTGGGCCGCCATCGTGTCGCTGTCGCCCAGTCGGAAGCGGAGTACGTGTTCTTCCACCAGGAGTACGAAGCGATGTCCGGCCTCGTGGATGATCTGCGACCGCTTCACGCGGGCGGCTGCCGCCTCGGCGCCGTCGTCCGGGACGTCCAGGAGCCGTGCGTTCGTGCCGAGCAGGGCGCGTGCGTACCCCTCGGTCTGAAGGACTCCGGGCATCAGGGCTCTCGCGTAGACGCGGAACACCTTGGTGGACCTGTACAGCGGGACGGCGCTCTCCTGGATCTGGCGGAGACCCGTACGGGCCCGGCGCCGCCACTCCGTGTAGAGCGATTCCGCGTGCAGGGACGCGGCGATCAGGTCCTCCGCCTGGTCCTCGGCCGAGCAGGCCCGGCACCACAGGCGGATATCGGTCGGCGACGGCGGAGTCCGCGCGTTCTCGATGCGAGAGGTCTTCGCGTGGTGCCAGCCACACGCAGAGGCCAGCTCCGTACCCGTGAGTCCCGCGTCCCTCCTGAGGTCGCGCAGCCGCCGGGCAACGTTCTTGCGGGCGGCTTGGGCCGAGGACGACGGGGATATGGGCACGGAAACTGGCCTACCGGTCTTCGTTCGTCAGCGGATCTCGTACGCGCCGTGCGGGACGGCGCGCTCCCATACGGCTTCGAAGGCGTCGACGCACTGCTTGACGACGTCCGCCTCCGACCGTAGCTCCATCCGGGGCTCCGCCCAATTCCCTTCTCCGCCGAAGTGGTTGAACATCACGGTCGCGCTGTCGAAGATCCACAGATCGCTGCCGGGAAGCATCAGGGTGGCGGCATTGCGCCGGGCCAGCCATCGCACTTGCTCACCCGCGTGCACATTGACCCCGGCCCCGGCATGCTCGTACCGGATGTAGTCGGTGACCGGTTCGGAGACGACGCGAGCACGCCGTACGACGACCCCTCGGGCGGTGGCACCACTGATCAGGTCGACCCAGGGAGCCCAGTACTCGGACCCGGGGTCGGTGTCCCGTCGGCCGGAACGCTTCCACTCGCTGAAGTCGGCGGACTCGTCGCCTACGCCGTAGACGTCGCGCATCTCCAGATGAACGGCGGAATGCCGAGTGGCGGCCAGGAGCTCCTTAAAGTCGGGCTTGTTCTGCGACATCGCACGCCTTCCTCAGCAGGGGGACGAGGTGGACGGGAATGCGGATGACCGTCTCGTGGTCCGGGATCCCTTTCGCGTGACCGGGGGCGGTGTTCTCCGCGCACTCCCGGCGCGTGGCGTCGTCCGCCGTGTGGCTCTGAACCACGATGTCCGCCGTGTCCATGTCCACCCACGCGGTGGGTGAACCCTCGTGCTCTGTTTCAGGGTCGATGCCGATGAACTGTAAGTCCATGGTCCTCTGCTCCCTTTCGGATTGTGTGCCAATGTGCACGATTCTCAAGCTGACCTGATGGCACGTCAAGGGCGTTAAGTAGTCATACCACTACGTGAAATCGCTGTGTGCACATCCATGCACATTGCTTGAGATGGCGTGGCACGGACCTCTACGGTCCCCGACATGAACGTGCATATCGATGCAAAGTGTGGGGTCGACCTGTGACGCGGGCCGAGCGCTGCTCAGGCGTCGCGCATCGTTCGATGCCCGCTCCGGTCGCTCTTTCCCTGGCAGGACAGCGACCGAAGCGGGTCCGTGCACCGCCCGTCGCGAAGAAGGGAACGGCACATGGCCATCATCCACGCACGAATCGGGCCGCTCGTCCAGGCGGACCCGGACAACACCGATATCGAGGACGGCGACGGTGGCGGGTCCAATCCGTCCTCGGGCTGCGGAGACAACGCGGCCTGAACTCCCGGGCCCTGTGGCCTGCGGCCGGTGAACCAGCGAGGAGCGCCCCGTGGTCGGGTCCCGACGTGACCGGGGTGCTCCTTCATCAGAGAGGGAGAAACGTGGGACGGATCATGACGGGGACCGGACGGGTGACCGTACTGGCGCTGCTGCACACCTGGCCCGACCGGTATGCCGTTCTCGCCTACACCACCACCGGCCATGTCGGCGATACCGCCGTCATCGGCCACGTACCCACGCCCGCCGCGCCGGATCTGTCACTCATGGGGACTGCCGCGCGGCACGATCCCGCCCGGCTCTACGGTTCGGCCGCCGGGGCCGGTTTCGCCGAGGCGTGCTGGTTGATCTGCGTCGGGTGGAGCGGGCGCAGCCTGCCCAAGCCCGGCGGGCTCGAACTGTACGGTGCCGCCTGGTCGCTGGAGGTCGACGGGACCACGGAACTCGGGCGGAACATGTACGGGCACGACCGCCTCCACGTCGGCCGTTTCTCGTTCGACGATCCGGTGCTCGCGCGTCAGGTGCGAGGGGTGTGTCCGCTGTCCGGGGCTGGGGCTGGGGCCGAGGCTGGGACCGGGACCGGGACCGGCTCCGGGTTCGGCTCCGGCGGGGCGGCAAGCTCCGTGTGAGCACACGCCATCCCGGAGAAGACGGACAGCCGGGGCCGCCCGCCCGCGCAGAGGCTCATGCGGCGGACGGCCCGCGGGATGAAACGGGTCAGCCGAGTTCGAGAAGGAGCGCGGCGAGTTCGTCCGGCATGGTGATCATGCAGTCGTGGCCGGTCGGCAGTTCCCGGATCTGCGCCGGGGTGCCGTTGGGCTGTATCGCGGGGACGGGGCGCTGGCGAATGCTTTCCGGCCGGACGGTGCAGTGAATGTGCGTGCGGGGGATCGCCTTCACGGCCGGGTTGTCCAGACGCACCGGTTGCTGGAGGCAGCGCACCGGCAGATCCGAGAGCATCGTGCGCAGCCAGGCGACGTCCGCCGGGTCGGTGACCCCGAACAGGCCGTAGGGCTCCGGCATTTCGGGGAGCGGTGGAACCCGCCAGCCGCTGTCGGAGTTCAGGGCGCGGTCGATCGTGGCCTTGGTCGCGGGTTGAACGTCCGGCGCGCTCTCGCCGTCCTCCGGGACCATCGCGTCGAGGTAGACCAGGCGTGCGATCCGGTCCGGGACCTGGTTGGCCGCGGAGGAGATGACCAGGCCGGCGTAGCTGTGTCCCACGAGCACCACCTCGGTGAGGTCCTCCTCGGTGATCAGCCTGACGATGTCGTCGACGTGCGTGTCCAGCCCTACCTCGGGGCCGAGCAGATGCGCCGTGTCGCCGAAGCCGGTCAGTGACGGCGCGAGCGCCCGGTGCCCGGCCGACGTCAGCGAGGGGGTCACCCTCTCCCAGCACTGTCCGCTGTGCCAGGCGCCGTGTACCAGTAGATAGGTCGACATGACTCTCGCTCCATTCCGGTGCTTCCTGTCGGCGCGCGATCCCGTCGCGCCGACCGTGGGCATGGTGGTTCCCGGGTCCCGGTCCGACGTCGCGAATAAACGGGACGCTGTCCCGTTTGAAGATACGGGACAGTGTCCCGTTTAGTAAACTTGGCAGCGGGTGGGTGAGCAGACTGGCGGAAGGATGCGATGAGCGGGAGCGATCAGGACCCGGGGCGTGCGGCCCGGCCCAAACGGGCGGACGCGCGGCGCAACGCGGAGACCCTGCTCGACGCGGCCGCCGCGGTCTTCGTCGCCTCCGGCGTGGAGGCTCCGGTACGCGACGTCGCGGCCAAGGCCGGCGTCGGGACGGCCACGATCTACCGCCATTTCCCGACGCGCGCCGACCTCATCATCGCCGTCTACCGGCGCCAGGTCGAAGCCCTCGCCGAGGCCGGCCCCTCCCTGCTGGAGAGCAGCGCGACGCCGCACGCCGCACTGGGTCAGTGGATCGGTCTCTTCGTCGACTTCCTGGTCACCAAACACGGGCTGGCCGCCGTGCTGCAGTCCGACGACCCCTGCTTCGACCCCCTGCACTCCTACTTCCTCGACCGGCTGGAGCCCGTCTGCGCCCAGTTGCTCGACGCCGCGGCCGCTTCCGGTGAGATCCGCTCCGGCCTCGATGCCTATGAGCTCATGCGTGGCGTCGGGGGCCTTTGCGCGGGCGCCGGCAACAACCCCCGCTACGACGCACGCCGGCTGGTCGAGCTTCTCGTCGCAGGACTGCGCCGACCGCGCTGATCCTCGGCCTGGAAGCTGCCGGATCCCGGCAGCCAGGGGCCGGGATGCTGTTGCCGTACTCCTCCCTGTTGCCGGGTCGGTGAGGTGTGGCTCAATGCCCTCGGAGTCAAGGGGGCAACGGGGATGACGGTACGGACGGCGTGGCGGGCGGCACCGGGCCGGCCGCGGGAGGCGTGGCTGCGGGCGGTGGCGTGGGCGCTGCTCGGGGTGGTGCTGCTGGGGCTCGCCGTGGCCGCGGGTGTTCCGGTACGTGAACGGGTCGCCGATGAGGAGGCGTTCCAGGGCGCGCGGCCCTGCGGCAGCGAGGCGGCGGCCGAGGACACGGCGGACTGCCTGCGCACGATCCGCGGAACGGTGCTCTCCGCCGAGCCGGTCAAGAGCGGCAGGGTGATGGTCTTCCGGGTGCGGTTGCGGGGCCCGGTTCCGGCCCCCGCCGACCGGCCGCTGGACCTCGATACGCACGGCGACCTGTCGGAGCGCGTCAAGCCGGGGGACGAGGTGGAGGTCACCACCTGGCGGAACGTCCAGGTCGCCGTCGGCCATGACGGGCGCAGCGAGACGCTGCCCGGGCTGCCGGACGAGAAGGCCACGATGCTCGTCGGGCTCGCGCTGGCCTGCGCGTGGCCGGCGATCCTGGCCTTCATCGCCGCGTTCCGGGGCGCCGGGCGGGCCCGCTGTCTCGCCGCCGGCCGCCCCTTCGCACCCCGGGTCGCGTTCGGTCCGGCGAAATGCATAGGCGTGGTGGCCCTGCCGATCACCGTGGCGATCCTCGCGGGCCAGGTCTGGGACGCCTGGACGGCGGTGGCGACGACCGTGGTCATCTGGGCCGCGACAGCACTGCCGGCCACGGTCGCCGGGATGCTCTGGGACCGCGACGAACCTCGCGGCACAGCAGACTGACGCGACCACGCGGTGGGGTGGGTTGCCGTGGGGGCGGGCCCGGTGACCCACCCACCACCGGACGAGCACACCGCGCGAACGGTGCCCTTCGCGGATCCGGGCCGGCCGTCGGTGCCCCGGAGGGGTGCGGAGGTCGTTGACTCTCCAGCCGCTTGAGACTCCATAGTGGCCGACGTGGACGACGAGTTGTACGCGATCGGGGACGTGGCGCGCCGTACCGGGCTGAGCGTCAGCGCCATCAGGTACTACGCCGACGCCGGGGTCATCGCGCCCAGCGATCGTACGGCCGCCGGCTACCGGCTCTACGACATCGGTGCCATCGCCCGGCTGGAGCTCGTCCGCACCCTGCGGGAGCTCGGCGCGGGCCTGGACGACATCCGTCGGCTGCTGGCCGGCGAGATGGCGTTGGGCGATCTCGCCGCGGCGCATCTCGCGCTGGTCGATGGGCAGATGCGCCGTCTGCGCGCCCGCAGGGCCGTCCTGCGGACCATTGCCGAACAGCACACCGCGACCGAGCAGGTGGGTCTCATGCACAAGTTGGTCTCCATGTCCGACGACGACCGCGATCAGCTCGTCGACGGGTTCTGGAACGAGATCAGCGACGGCCTCGACGTGCACCCCTCGTATGTCGAGCAGTTGCGCGCGTGGCGGCCGAAGCTGCCGGAGGAGCCCACTGCCGAACAGCTCGAAGCCTGGATCGAATTGGCCGACCTGGTGCGGGACGGGGAGTTCCGCCGGTCGGTGCGCCACTTCTTCCACCACGCCTTTTCCCATGGTGCCAGGGCACGCCACGTGACCACACCGGCCGTGCAGCGGTTGATCGAGACACAGGCGAAGGCCCTTCAGGAGGCCGACGAGGCGCAGAGGTTCGGGCTGGCCCCGGAGTCTCCGCAGGCCCAGGACATCGCTGCCCGCCTGCTGGCCTCGATCGCCGAGTTGGAGGCCGGGTTGCGGGGGGAACCGGTCGGGGAGCGGGACGAAGCCGAGATACGGGAATGGGTCCTCGCCACGGGTCGTGCCGACCCGCGGGGCGAAGCCGTCGAGGACGCCATGTCCGGGTTCCAGGACCTGTTCCAGGGACTGTTCGGCCGGTACATGTCGCTGGTGTCCACGATCAACGGGACACCGCAGGAGGACCCGGAGGGCGCGGACGCGGCCTGGGAGTGGTTCACCGCGGCGGTCGCGGCGAGCCCGCGCGGGGAGGAAGCGGGGGAGGCGGAGGGAGAAGGGGAGGAGAGGGCGGCTCGGTGACGCCCGCCTACAGATCGGCCGGGCGGGTGAACCCGTAGGCGCGCTCGACCTTGGCCACGTGGAGCGAGAACGAGGCGTACCAGTGCTCGCGTCCGTGCGCGCGGGCCAGGGTGTGCTCCGCGTGATCCCGCCAAGCGGCGATCGACTCCTCGTCCCTCCAGTACGACACGGTGATCCCCAGGCCGTTCGCGCCGCGGGCGGCGTCGACTCCGAGGAATCCCGGCTGGTCGGCGGCGAGTTTCATCATCCGCTCGTCTCGCTCCGCGTAGCCGTTGTCGCCGGCGGTCCGCACCGCGGTGAACACCACGGCGTAGTAGATCTCGTGCACTCGCCCGCGCTCACAACCTCGCTGTCCGAACCCGGCTGTCCGCACCTTTCTGTCCGCACCCGGCTCTCCGAACCCTGCTGTCCGGTGACCGGCCCATGCTCCTAAGGGGATTCCGTGGGGTGCGGGGGCAGCGGGGCCAGGGCCGACTTGAGTTCTGATCTTCTGCGGATGCCCAGCTTCCGGTAGGTGCTGGTCAGATGGGTCTCGACGGTGCGTTTGGCCAGGTGCAGCAGTTCGGAGATCTCCGCGTTCGTGCTGCCGTCCGCCGCCAGCGCCGCGATCCGGCGTTCGCTCGCCGTGAGGGAGTTCGTGCCGGTGAGCGGGGTGTTCCTGCGGCGGGCGCCGCTGGCCCGCAGTGCCGTCTCCGCCGTGGCCAACAGACGTGGCACCGCCAGGCGTTCGGCTGTCGACGCGGCCTCGCGGAGCAGCGGGCGGGCCCGGCCCGGGCGGCCCGCGGCGACGAGCTGGCGGCCGTGGGCGACGAGGGCCTGGACGAGTTCGGTGTCGAGCGGGGTGTTGCGCAGGGCCTCGACGGCCTCGCCGGTGAGTTCCAGGCCGCGCCTGCCGCCCGTGGCCGCGCCCAGGACGCGCAGCGCCCGGCTCCGTACCCGGGGGGTGTTCCACACGGTCGCGTACCGGTGCTCCACCTCCGCGATCGCCAGCGCCTCCTGCGGCTGGCCCAGCGCGAGATAGCACTCGGCGGCGGCCGAGCGCCACGGCGTGACGACCGGGCTCTCGATGTCCCGGCCGGTCTGGCGTCTGCCGCACTCCAGGAAGTCGGCGAGCGCGCCCGCGTGGTCGCCGGTGGCGGCGCGCAGCACGCCGCGCGCGTACAGGAAGCGGTTCAGCTCCCAACTGTCGTGCGCCTCACTGACGTTGACGCCCGCGACCAGCCGTTCCGCCTCCGCCGCACGGTGGTGCTCGACGAGCGCCAGCACCCGGTGCGCCAGGAAGTTGCTGGGCCCGGCGCGCGGCGTGTCCGGCGGCGGCGGGACCACGCCGGCCGTCTCCTCCAGCACCCGCGCGTACTGGCCGCCCGCGGCGGTGGTGTCCACCCGTACGTTCACCAGGGAGGGGTGGACAGGGTGCAGCGGTGACAGCCGGTGCTCCGTCAGCCCGGCCCTGACCAGCCGTTCCGCATCGTCCCGGGCGTCCGCCCACTGGGCCACGGAGGCGGCCGTACCCAGCAGGTACGGCACCAGCAGCGGATCCTCCGGCGCGGTCAGCAGCCGCCGGATCTGCCGCATGGCCCAGTCGGCGGAGATCAGCCCGGCCGTCGCCTCGTACCGGATGAGCAGGGTCCGTACGGCCGGGCTCATCCCTTCCGGGGAGTTCGCCGCGGTCTCGCGCAGCCGGGCGTAGACGCGGCGCCGTATCTCCCGGTCGTGGTCGGAGAGGAGCGCGGCGGCGGTCTGCACCGTACGGGCCAGGACGGGCTCGTCCTCCAGGGCGCCCAGCCCGCGCAGTACGTCGAACGCCGCGTGCGGCTCGCCCTCCTGGGCCAGCGCCGTGCCCAGCGTGACCGCCGTCATGACGCGCTCCCGCGGCCGCTCCTGAAGGCGCAGCGCCTCGGCGAGCCGGGATATCCCCGACGACCGTACGGTGGCGAACTCCAGCGCGCCCAGCTCGGCCAGCACCGCCGCCCGGCGCTCGCGCGGCAGCGGTTCGTCGAGCGCGCGGCGGAGGAAGGCGACCGCGTCGGCGGTCCTGCCCTCCCGCGCCGCGGCGGACGCGGCGTCCAGCAGGGTCCCCGGCACCCACGCCGAACCGTCCGACGGCGTACGCAGCAGATGCGCGGCCACGGCGCCGACCCGGTCGCCCCGGCGGCGGCGCAGCTCGGCGGCGCGCCGGTGCACGGCCTGGCGGTGCGCGCGGGGCCAGCCGTCGAGCACGGCTTCGCGCAGCAGCGGGTGGGCGAAGCGGGGGCCGCCGTGGACGGGGTCGCGGCGCAGCACGCCGAGCCGGACCATGGCGGTGAGCCAGCCGGCGACGCGGGACGGGTCGGCCCAGGTCACCTCGGCGAGCAGGCCGCCCACGTCGTCGGTGTCGTCGTC
Source organism: Streptomyces sp. NPDC056987 (assembly GCF_042673865.1). Taxonomy (NCBI): domain Bacteria; kingdom Bacillati; phylum Actinomycetota; class Actinomycetes; order Kitasatosporales; family Streptomycetaceae; genus Streptomyces; species Streptomyces sp. NPDC056987. The sequence goes on along the minus strand of NZ_JBHURV010000036.1, from coordinate 5,135 downwards.
GCCCGCCAGCTCCGCCAGCGTTCTGGCCACGGTGGCCGTGCCGGGCCCCGCGCTCTCCAGCCACCACGACACGGCCGAGACGAAGGCTCCCGGATACAGCTCGGCGGTGCTCGTCGGCAGCTTCGCCTCCGTATCTCCGTGCGCGTCCGGGAAGACCGCCCGCAGATCGTCCAGCAGGGCCCCCAGCAGCAGGGGGTTGCCCGCGCCCGCCCGTACGCAGCCCTCCACCCACTCCGCGGACGCGGCTCCGGCCTGCTCCCCGGTCCCGGCATGGGCGCCGCGTATCAGCCGCTCGGCCGCCGCCCGGCTCAGCGGCGCCAGCGCGTGCGAGCCGACCGTCGCGGGCGGCAGCGCGTGGGCGAGGCCCGGTGACGGGGGCGCGATGTCGTACTGGCCGCGTTCGGTCACCACCATCAGCACCGGCAGCCCGGTCAGCCTGCGGGCGCTCTCCGTCAGCCAGCGCCGGGACGCCTGGTCCGCGAGGTGGACGTCGTCCACGACGACCAGCAGCGGCGACAGGGCCGCGTACCCGCACAGCACCTGCCACAGCCGGGCCGAGGACAGCGCTCCCGTGCCGTCCTCGTCAGGGGCGGAGCGGTCGGCCACGGAGAGGAGCTGGCGTACGAGGGTGAAGGGGCCCTCGGAGCCGCCCGGGGAGGCGTGTGCCCGCAGCACCCGCATACCGAGCTTCGTGCCCAGTGCCGCCGCGGCTTCGAGGAGCGTGCTGCGGCCCGTGCCGGTCGGGCCGCGGAACACGACCAGCCGGCCGGAACCGTCCAGCGAGCGCCCGGCCTCGAAGGCGAGGAGGTCGAGCGCGGCTTCGCGTTCGAGCAGCCTCGGCCAGGGGGAGGAAGCGGAGGAGTGGAGGGTGGGGCGGGTGGGGAGGGAGTGGAGAGGACGGGGGGAGGGGGAGCGGGGTGAGGGGGAAGGTATGGAAGGGGACATGGGTGGGGGTGGGGGTGTCCTCGGGAACGGGGTGGTGGTGTGGTCCGGGCCGGTGCCCGGCCCGGCGCCCAGAGGCGCGTCCGATGCCGCGGTCATGAGTGAACCTCCCGCCGATCTCGTGGTTGGTCTCGTGGTGGGCCACGGTTGCGGCCCTTGCACTGAGAGAGGGACGGTAGGAAGAGATTGTTCCGCTAACGCAAGGACGTAAGGGAATGGTTCTCCGTACCCCGGCCAGAATCCCGGTCGAGGTCCACGCATCGGACCCGCTCTCCCTCGCCGGAGCGGCCAGCCAGCTCCGCAGGCAGCCGGAGATAGAGCTCGTCGAAGAAGCCGCCGGACGGCCGGGAACGGTCGCGGTCCTGCTCGCCGAGGCGCTGGACGAACCCACCCTGTCCCGGCTGCGCCGGCTGGTCAGGGCGGACGGCACCCGGGCGGTCCTCGTCACCAGTCTGATCCGCGAGGCCGAACTGCTCCAGGTGATCGAGTGCGGGGTCGGCGCGATCGTCTGGCGCCGCGAGGCCACCGGACACCGGCTCCTCCAGGCGGTCCTGGCGGCCTCACGCGGCGAAGGAGACCTGCCGTCCGACCTGCTGGGACGGCTGATCACGCAGGTCGGCACGTTGCAGCGCGGCACCACCAACGTGCCGGGCGCCCCCGCGTCGGGTCTGGCGCCGCGCGAGGTGGACGTCCTCCGGCTGGTGGCCGAGGGGATGGATACCGGGGAGATTGCCAGCAAACTGTCGTACTCCGAACGCACGGTCAAGAATGTCATGCACGGGCTGACGACCCGTCTGCAACTCCGCAACCGTGCCCACGCCGTGGCCTATGCCTTGCGGGAAGGCTACATCTGATGGTTCGGACCTGAGTCAAGGTTCCCGGGGGCAGAGGAGCCTGCCCCTTGATCGTCCCGTGCGTGCATCGTGGAGCGGATGCCCCGCGGTCCACGATTGCCTGGGGTGTGCCGTGCCGTCACACCGGCGCGCCGAGGGCCGCGGACTGTTCGTCCGAGGGCCGCGGACTGTTCTCCGAACCTGCCGTCACCCCCTGGGCGGGCGGCGGTGCCGACCGACCGGCGACGATGTGCGACGTGAAGGGCTGCGACCGTGATCCACGAGGTGGACGATGTCCTCAAGGGCCTGCTGACCGGAGGAGCCCTCGCCGGTTCGGGTGTCGAGGTCACCTTCGAGGCCCCGACCCGTGACTGGGCGGCGCGCCAGAACGCCCCGACCATCGACGCGTATCTCTACGACATCCGCGAGGACACCCGGCGGCGTGAGCGCGGCGCGGGCGCCGTCCGTGACGACCAGGGCATCGTGGTGAAGCGGCGACCGCCACCGCGCTGGTTCCGGCTCGCGTATCTCGTCACCGCCTGGACCAAGCGTCCGGAGGACGAACACCGTCTGCTCTCCGCCGTACTGGCCACGCTCCTGCCTCGTGAGCTGCTTTCCCCGGAGGAGCTGACCGGTTCGCTCGCCGAACTCGGTCTCCACGTCCCGGTGTCCGTCGCGGGTCTGCACACCGAGGCGCGTTCGCTCGCGGACATCTGGTCGGCGCTCGGCGGCGAACTCAAGCCGTCGCTCGACGTGGTGATCACCGCGCCCTTCCCGTCCTACCGTGAGTTCGACCCGGGCCCGCCGGTCGTCGAGGGAGCGGGCGTACGGGTCAAGACGATCGGCGGCGGTCCGGAGAGCGCCCAGAGCGAGCGGCACCACCTTCCCCGGCACCTGAAGAAGAAGGACGGGCCGACGAAGTTCGGCGTGGGCCGGGGGAACAAGGGATGAACGAGGTGTCCACGCTGTTCGGACGGGTGACCTGGCTGCGCGAGCGGGTGGCGCTGCTGGTCGAACACCGCAGCGCCGACGACCCGACGGCGACGGATCCCCTGCGGGGGCTGTACCTGTCGGAGGAGGCGGTCTGGCGGCTGCTCTCGCTGCCGGGGGCGCAGGGGGCGCAGGGGGCGCCGGGAGCGCAGGGAGGCACGGGAGGCACAGGAGGGCCGGGGGACTCTGTCCCCGACGGGGCTGAAACGGCCTCCGCGGGCGAACCGGCCTCTGCCGGCGAACCGGCCTCCGCAGATGAAACGGCCTCCGCGGGCGAATCGGTCCCCGCCGGCGAACCGGCCTCCGTGGAGGAGCCCGCGGGGGAGCCCGTGGGGGAGTTCGCCGAACAGGGCGACCGGCTGTACCAGCTCGCGCGGCGGCTGCGCCTGAGCGAACTCGACGCCACGATCCTGCTGATCGCCCTCGCGCCCGACCTCGACCGTACCTTCGAGGCGCTGTACGGCTACCTCAACGACGACGTCAGCCGCCGCCGGGCCACCACCGGGCTCGCACTCGAACTGTGCGGGATCCCGGCGTACTCGGCCGCCGGACGGTCCAGGTTCCAGGCGTCGTCCCCGCTGGTCGCGCTGGGGCTGATCACGGTGGAGGAGCCGGAGCGCCCCTTCCTCAGCCGCAACCTGCGCGTTCCCGACCGGGTGGTGGCGCATCTGCTGGGTGACGACACCCCGGACGCGGCCCTGGACAGGGTGGTGCGGCCGCTGCCCTTCAGGGAGGGCCGCCCGTCCGCGTACGGTCCCGGCGCCGACCCGGATTCGGGCGCGGGCCGGGTGGTCTCCCGGCTGGCCGGGCGTCTCACGGTGAGTCACTGCGCGGTCTATCTGCGGGAACACCGCGAGGGGGAGGGCCTGGCCTGCGCCACTGCCGCCCTGGACGCGGCCGGGATCCCGGCGATGCATCTCCTGCCGGGCGCGTGGGAGTGGTCGCAGGGCGAGCGGCAGCAGGGGGAGACCCCGCCGAAGATCGACATTCCGTTCGCGGAACTCCTCCGCGAGGCGCGGCTGTCCGGCTCGGCCGTCGTCGTCACCTCGCTCCCCGAGCATCCGCACGAACTGGTGCGGTCGCTGGCGGTCGCCGATGTGACGGTGGTGTTCACGAGCACCCGCCCGTACGACCCGCGCTGGTACAACGGCGGGGAGCCCGGCGGCGAGCCCCTGGTGCTGGACACGCCCCGGCAGCGGACCGGCAACCTGGAGGCGTGGACGGACGCGCTGACCGGACCTCCGGAGTCCGGGACGGAGCTGGAGTTCGATCTGGCACCCGTCGTCGCCGCCTACCGGCTCGGCAACGAGGGGATCCGCCGCGCGGCGCGCACCGCGCACGACCTCGCCGACTTCGACGGTTCCCCGCTGTCGGCGGAGCATGTCCGGCTCGCCGCGCGTCAGCAGTCGGCGTCCGGCCTCGAACAGCACGCGCGGCGGATCCGCCCCGACGTCACCTGGAACGATCTCGTCCTGCCCGAACGGCCGCTGGGACAGTTGCGGGAACTGGCCCTGCGCTCCCGCCACCGCGACCGGGTCCTCGGCGACTGGCGGCTCAGCGCGGGCGGCGGGCGCGGGCGGGGCGTGCTGGCGCTGTTCGCGGGCGGGTCCGGTACGGGAAAGACCCTCTCCGCGGAGGTGGTCGCCGCCGAACTCGGCCTGGATCTCTACGTCGTACAGCTCTCGTCGATCGTGGACAAGTACGTCGGCGAGACGGAGAAGAACCTGGAGCGGATCTTCACGGAGGCCGACCGTACGGACGCGGTTCTGCTCTTCGACGAGGCCGACGCCGTCTTCGGCAAGCGCTCGGAGGTGAAGGACGCGCACGACCGGTACGCGAACATGTCGAGCGCCTACCTTCTCCAGCGGCTGGAGTCCTTCGACGGTATCGCCCTGCTCACCACCAACCTGCGCGGCAACATCGACGAGGCGTTCACGCGCCGCCTGGATCTGGTCATCGACTTCCCGTTCCCCGACCCCGAGCAGCGCCTCGCGCTCTGGCGCCACAGCCTCAAGCATGTCCCGTGCGCCGACGACATCGATCCGACCCCGTGCGCGAAGGACTTCGAGCTGGCGGGCGGTTCGATCCGCAGCGCGGTGGTGACGGCGGCGTACGCGGCGGCCGGACGGGGCGAACCCGTCGCCACCGGCGACCTGCTGACGGGCGCGCAGCGCGAGTACCGCAAGGCGGGCCGGCTGGTGCTGGACGGCGGGGACTGGTAGTCCGGAGCCGGGAGCCGGGAGCCGGGAGCCGGGAGCCGGGAGCCGGGAGCCGGGAGCCGGGAGCCGGGAGCCGGGAGCCGGGAGCCGGGAGCCCCGGAGCCCCGGACATCCGGACAGCGACGGAAGGGGCGGCGGCCGGAGTGAGAAC
>NZ_JBHURV010000035.1:0-99993 GCF_042673865.1 Streptomyces sp. NPDC056987 | reverse complement strand
GCTCCGCGCCGACCTGGGTCGGCGCGGAGCCCGTTCCGTTGCCTGCGGGCGGGGCTCGGCCGCGTGGGCTCAGCCCAGCGGGCCCGGCTGCGGCTGGGGTTCCGGTGCCTGCGGGCGGGGCTCGGCCGCGTGGGCTCAGCCCAGCGGGCCCGGCTGCGGCTGGGGTTCCGGCTGGGGTACGGGGCCGGGCTCCGGCGGGCCGGGGACAGGGTCGGGGCCGGGGATCGGCGCCGGTCCGGGCGGCGTGGGCACGGGGGACGGCGCGGGGCCCGGAGGAACGGGATCCGGCGCCGGTCCCGGGCCTGGCGGACCGGGCGGCGGGGTGGGCGGCGGAACCGGGTCGGGGTACGGACTGGTCATGCCTGTCCTCCAGAAGTACGGGAGTCGTGCGTTCCCAATGTCTCCCGGTGCGCGTGCCCACGCGCGCCGGGTCCACGCGTGTTCCACGCCGGTCCCTGATCGCCCCCTCGTCGGCCCCTCATGAGTCCGGGGAGCCGCGACGGGCCGGTTCGTCACGGAGGCCGGAGGCCGGAGGACGGGGCGTCGCGGAAACCTGCCCCTCGTGAGTCCGCGGAGACGCGAAGGACCGGGCGTCACGGAAGCCGGTCACGTGAGGGACGCGGGGCGCGCGCGGGCGCGGGGCGCGTGACGGCGTCAGCGGGCGGCCGTCGCGGCCGCCACCGCCGCGGCCAGCCCGGTCCGCGGCCCCGTGAGTACGGGCACGGCGCTGCGGATCCGTTCCGCCGCCCCGGCCATCGACGCCTGGGCCAGCACGACCACCCCGCCCTCGGCGGAGTCCGTGACCGCGTCGACGGCCGCCACCACCCTCTCCAGATAGCCGTCCATGTCCCCGGCCTCGAAGCGCTCCCAGGCCCCCTCCACCAGCACCGTGCGCAGGTCCAGGGCCTGCCCGGCCGCCGCCTCCCGGATCAGCTCGGCCGTCGGCCCCAGGGTGGACTCCACCGTGGCGACCACCACGACGCGGCCGGTCGCCGCCGCTGCCTCGGCCATCGGACGGTCGGCCCGCAGCACGGGCACGCCGAGCGCCGCCCCCGCCCGCTCCGCCACCTCCCCGATGGTCGAGCAGGTGCAGAGCACGGCGCCCGCCCCCTCGGCGACGGCGGGGGCGAGCACCGCCCCGACCTCGGCCGCCACGGCTTCGGGCCCCTCCGCCCTGGCGCGGGCGAGCAGTTCCTCGGCGACGACATGACGCAGGGTCACACCGGGGTGGCCCGCATCCCGCAGGGCGTCGAAGGCCGGAACATGGACCGCGGAGGTGTGCAGCAGGACGAGCACGGCCTCGTCCGGTGCCCCCTTGTCCGGTGCCCCCGCCTCCCGCTGCCCGTCCGCGGGCGCCGCGCTCCGCGCCGTCACGCGTTCCTCACCTGTGCCTTCGCCGCCTCGACGGCCTCCGGCGGGGCCTCGGGCGCCGCTTCCGGGTGGCGCTGCGCCCAGCGGGCGGCGTACGGGCAGAGCGGGACGACGAAGGCGCCCTCCCGCTCCGCCAGCGCGTAGAACTCCCGCACCAGCGTGCCGGCGATGCCCTTGCCCTCGTACCCCTCCTCCACCACGGTGTGCACCGCGACCAGCGCGGCCGGTACGGCGGGGGTCTCCGGGGTGGCCGCCAGGGTGACGTACGAGATGGCGCCGACGGCCCGACCGTCCTCGTACGCCTCGAAGCGGCCCTGGGGCCGGTTGTCCCGGATGTTCAGGTCTGCCATGCGCCTGTCTCCCTGCTGATCGTTCACGTACGGCTCGGGTGGGGCCTCGCTCCGTACGGTACGGATGGGGCCGGACCCCTTACCGTACGGGCGCCGGGCCGGCCGGGGGCGCGGCGGGATCGCCCGGACGGCCGACGGCTCCGGGAGGAAAACCCCGGGCTCCCGGAAAGGCCCACCGTAATTCCCGGGCCACGGGCGCCGCGCGCGGCGGTGTCCCCGCGTTCCCTGCCCTCCGGGGGCCGTTCCGATTCCCTTTCCTGAATTCCCGGCCCCCGCGCGGCGCGTGAAATCACCGGTCTGCCGTACGCCGCCGGACGGGACGGCCGTCCTTTCCGCCGGGCCGTCCGGACGCGGCCGCCGAACCCCGCGCCTAGGGTCGGGAATGTGTGATGCGCGGTGCGGAGCCGCCCGGGAAAAGGAGAGCACATGGCCGTACGCAGTACACGCCGCAGAGGCTACCCGGAGGGTCTCGGCGGCGAGCTGGCCGCCGAGTTCCTGGGCACGCTCGTCCTGCTCCTGCTGGGCTGCGGGTCCGTGGCCGTCGCCGTCGTCGGGCTGCCCGGTTCGGGCCGTCAGGTCGCGCCCTTCGGGCCCGGCAACTGGCTCATCATCTCGTGGGGCTGGGGCCTCGCCGTGGTGTTCGGCGTGTATGTCGCCGGCGGTATCAGCGGCGCGCACATCAACCCCGCGGTGACGCTCGCGTTCGCGGTCCGGCGGACTTTTCCCTGGCGGAAGGTCCTCCCCTACTGGGGTGCCCAATTGCTGGGTGCTTTTATCGGCGCCGCGCTCGTCTACGCCACCTACCGGTGGGCGATCGACTCGTTCAACTTCAAAGCGGGAACCGGGCGGGAACAGTCCCTTTCCACCTATTCGATCTTCGCCACCTTTCCCGCCGAGTATTTCGGGAATTCGTGGTGGGGGCCGCTGCTCGACCAGATCGTGGGCACCGCGGTTCTGCTCCTGCTGATCTGCGCGCTCATCGACACGAAGAACCTGGCACCGGGTTCCAACCTCGGCCCGTTCCTGACCGGTCTGGTGGTTTTCGCGATCGGTCTGACCTTCGGAACGAACGCCGGTTACGCGATCAACCCCGCCCGGGACTTCGGTCCCCGGCTCTTCACCTTCTTCGAGGGCTGGGGCGCCATCGCGCTGCCGGGCAGCTTCCAGTGGTTCAGCCACTACTGGTGGATCCCGATCATCGGCCCGCTCATCGGGGGCATCGTCGGGTCCCAGATCTACGACCGTGTGATCGCCCCGGTCATCAGGGCGCGCGGCGGCCCCACCGAGGAGGGCCGCGTCCCGGCCAGGGACGTTCCCCCGTCCCCCTCCTCTCCCGCCGCTCCCGTGACTCCGTCGGCTCCCCATTCGACCGAGCCGCCGGTCGAGCGGCCTCCGACGGAGCCGTAGACCGGCCGGGACCACCGCGCGCGTAACGGGGGGGCGGGCCACCCACCGCGGTGGCCCGCCCCCCGTGCGTGCGCGGGCGCTCCCGCGTGTCACTCCGGCGCGGAGCCGTCGTCCGGCCCGCGTGTCACTCCGGCGCGGAGCCGTCGTCCGGCCCGCCGGTCCCGGCCGCCGCCAGCGCCCTGGCCCGCCTGCCGATCACCACGTAGGCCGCCGCCGCGCCGACCGCGAACGCCGCGGGGACCATCCAGTCCCGGTCGAGCACATGGCAGGTGGCGTGGTCGAGGGAGTAACGGCCCGCGCCCGCCAGCCCGATGGAGGCGGCCGCCCAGCCGAGGAAGCCCGGGTACTCGCAGCCGCCCGACTGGGCGAAGAACCCGTTGGGCGCGTGCACGGCCACCGCTCCCGCCATGCCGCCCGCCGCCGCGGCGCCGGCCGCCGGGGTGGCGAGGCCGAGCGCCAGCAGGACGCCGCCGCCCGTCTCGGCGAGCCCGGAGGCGAGCGCGCTCTCCCGGCCCGGGCGGTAGCCCATGGCCTCCATCCCCTGGGCGGTGCCGTCGAGCCCGGGGCCGCCGAACCAACCGAACAGTTTCTGCGTGCCGTGCGCGGCGAGTACCGCGCCGGTGCCGAGCCGCAGGGCGAGCAGGCCGAGGTCGCGTCGGGCAGGACAGGTCATGGCGGGCTCCTGGGAGGGGCGTGGGTGGCGCGGAAGGATCCGGACGTACGTCTCCACTGTCGGCCGGAGAGGCCACACCCGCACGTCGGCCGGATCCCCCGGGAGCTACCTGCCGCAGCGCAGCGCGCGGGTGTCGACGGTGTCCGCCATGACCTGCATGCCCGCGTCGTTCGGGTGGAGATGGTCCCCGCTGTCGTACGCGGGCAGCATCCGCTCCGGAGCCGCCGGGTCGCCGATCGCCGTGTCGAAGTCGATGACGGCGTCGAACGCGCCGCTCTCCCGGATGAAGGTGTTGACCTCCTGGCGCACCGCCTCACCGGCCGCGTTCCACTCGCGCCAGCCCTGGTACGGCATGACCGTCGCCCCGACCGCGCAGGCGCCCGTGGCGTGGGTGCGGGCGATGATCTGCCGGTAGCCGTCGATCATCGCGGCGGCGGTGGGCGCCGGGGTGGCCTTGATGTCGTTGACGCCTTCGAGCAGGATCACCGTCCGCAGGCCGCGCTGCGACAGGACGTCGCGGTCGAGCCGCTTCAGCGCGCTCTCCCCCGCCCCGTCGGAGAGGACCTTGTTGCCGGAGATCCCCTCGTTGGCGACGCCCTTGACGTTGGTCCGCCGGTCGTCGCCGAGCCGCCGCGCGAGGAAGTCGGGCCAGCGCCGGTTGGTGTCGGCGGTGGAGCTCGCGCCGTCGGTGATCGAGTCGCCCAGCGCGACGACGGCGCCGGTGCCGCGGGGCGCGTCGGTCACCACGGCGTCGAGGTAGTAGCGGAAGCTCGTGCGCTGGGTGTACGCCGTGCCGGCGTCCTCGGCCGCGTGGTCGCCGGCGGGGGCGATGTACGAGGTCTGGAGCCCCATCCGGTGGCCGGTGGCGGTGCCGGACGCGTCCCGTACGTACAGGCTGACGGCCAGGTCCGCGTACGGCCGTACGGTGCCCGGCAGCGGATCGCTGTAGACGGAACCGCCCGCCGGGACGGTCACGGAGGCGGCGCCGCGGAAGGTCAGCGCGCGGTTGGTGCCGGGCACCACGGCGGCGCCCGAGTCCACGGCCCCCGCGTAGGCGCTGCCGAAGGTCACCGGCTGCTCGCCGAAGGCGTTGGAGAGCCGGATCCGCAGGGCGCTGCCGCCCGCGCTGGTGCGGACGACGACGCGGTGGGTGCGTTCGGGTACGGCGGTGTCCAGCCGGTCGGCGCTGGCGGCCCAGGTGACCACGGGGGTGGTACGCGCGGCGGGCGCGGCGGCGGCCTCCTGCGGAACGGTGGTGACGCCGCCGAAGGCGAGGGCGCCGAGGGCGAGGGCGACGGCCGCGCGCCGGGCGCGGCGAGGTAACTCCACATGTCTCATTGCGGGTTGAAGCCTCTCGTGACGACAGTCGTGCCCATGACATAAACGGGGCCACTTCCAGGTGTGGCCTCACTCCATGACACGGACGCCGGGCGCCGCCGGTTCGACGCCCTCCGTGTCCACGTGCGGCAGGAGCCGGTCCAGCCAGCGGGGCGTCCACCAGGCGGCGGAGCCGAGCAGGGTCATCACCGCCGGGACGAGCAGCAGCCGGACGATGGTCGCGTCGATCAGGACGCTGACGGCCAGACCGAGGCCGATCATCTTGACCACGATGTTGTCGCTCAGGATGAACGCGGCGAAGACGCTGACCATGATGAGGGCGGCGCAGGTGATCACCCGCGCGGTGATCTCCAGACCGTGCGCGACGCTGTCCCCGCTGCGGTGGGTACGGCGCCAGGCCTCATGGACCCGGGAGAGCAGGAAGACCTCGTAGTCCATGCTCAGCCCGAAGACGATGGCGAACATCATCATCGGCACGTAACTCTCGATGGGCACGGTCCCGTTGACGCCCAGCGCGGGCCCGCCCCAGCCCCACTGGAAGACGGCGACGACGACGCCGTACGACGCCGCGATCGAGATGAGGTTGAGCACGGCGGCCTTGAGCGCCACCAGGATCCCGCGGAACACGAGGAGGATGATGAGGAAGGCGAGGGCGACCACCACGCCGATGATGAGCGGCAGCCGGGCCGAGATGAGGTCGAGGAAGTCCTCCTGGGCGGCGGTCGTGCCCGTCACATAGGTCGCGGCCGCGGTGCCGGCCGCGCCACGCGGCAGCACGTCGTCCTTGAGGTGACGGAAGAGCTTCGCCGTCCCGGCGGACTGGGGCGAGGTGCGGGAGAGCGCCGTGGCCGTCAGCACCTCGCCGTCGCCGGCCGGGGTGAGCGGGCTGACACTGGCCGCGCCGGGGACGTCGGTGAGCGCCTTCGTCAGGTTGGCGGCGAGCGCCGAACGGTCGGCCGGCGGCACCTTGCTCTGGTCGACGACGAGGGTGAGCGGGCCGTTGGCGCCGGGACCGAAGCCCTCGGAGATCAGGTCGTACGCGCGCCGGTCGGTGAAGCTCGTGGGGTCGGCCCCGTCGTCGATGTGGCCCAGGCGGATGGAGAACAGGGGGATGGCGAGGACGCCGACGACCACGACACCGCCGAGCAGGAACCACCACGGGCGGTGCTCCACGCGCTGGGCGTACCGGTGCCAGCCGCCGCCCGTCCCGGTGGGGACCCGGGTACTGCCGCCGTGCCGCTCGGCGCGGACGAACCCCGGGTCGGAGACGCCCTCCGCCACCGGGTGGCGGACCCGGTAGCGGTCGATCCGGCGGCCGGCGAGCCCGAGAAGGGCCGGGACGAGGGTGAGCGCGCCGAGAACGGCGGTGACGACGGTGACGGCCGCCGCCACGCCGAGCTTGCCGATGAAGCCGATCCGGGAGACGTACAGCCCCGCCAGGGCGACGATGACGGTGCATCCGGAGACGAGTACGGCCCGGCCGCTGGTGGCGACGGCACGGCCCGCCGCCGTCACCGGGTCCGCGCCGTCCATCGACAGCTGGCGGTGCCGGGTGATCAGGAAGAGGGCGTAGTCGATGCCGACGCCGAGTCCGATCATCGTGGCGAGGGTGGGCGAGACGCTCGCGAAGGTGAAGGCCGCGGCGATCAGGCTCAGGCAGGCCAGCCCGACGATGACCGCGATGAGGGCGGTGAGCAGCGGGATCCCGGCGGCGATGACGCTGCCGAATCCGATCAGCAGCACGATCACCGCCACGGCGAACCCGATGGCCTCGCTGGTCAGGTCCGCGGCTTTCGGGCGGGCGAGTTCGCCGAGCGGTCCCCCGTACTCGACCTCGACGCCCGCGGCGCGCAGCGGCCGCACCGCCTGGTCGACGCCGTCGAGATACGAGTGGGGGAACGAGGTGGGGTTGGCGCTGAAGCGGACGCTGATGTAGCCGGTCCGCCCGTCGGAGGTGAGCGCTCCGGTGGGCGGCGAAGAAGGCGTGGCGGGCAGTGGGCTGACCACGGACAGGACGTGGGGGAGCTTCTGGAGGGAGGCGACCGCCTGGTCGATCTGGCTCCGTACGGCGGTGAGGGACTGCTTCCCGTCGTGCAGGACGACCTGGCCGCCGACGCCTCCGGCGGCGGGCGCGTGTTCGCTGAGCACCCGGGCGCCGGTGTCCGACTGGGTTCCGGGGAGGGTGAAGTTGTCGGAGTACGTACCTCCGAACGTGTTCTGCAGCGCGTGCAGCCCGCCGAGGGCGACCAGCCAGACGACCACGACCACGACGACATGACGGGCGCACCACTCGCCGGTGCGCTGCAGGAGGCCCGGCCGCGTCCGGTTCGCCGCCGCCGTTCCGTCCGTACCGCCGCGCTCGGCCATGCGTACCCCCAGAGGGTGCGAAAAATCAGCTCACCGTAATAAATACGCCACACCCGACAAATCCTGTCATCCTTGTGTATTCAGCCGGGGTGGTGACGGTGGCCCGCTGGGGGTACGCGGGCGGGGCTCAGGCCAGGCGGAGCGTCAGCCGGTGGGTGCCCGCCGGGGCGCTGTGGAGCGCGCCGAGCGGATCCGCGGCGGCGTCCCCGGTGGGTTCCGCGCCCACCAGCAGGACCTTCCAGGGCAGCGCGCTCCCGGTCTCCACGACGATCTCGTCACCGTCGCGCCGGGTGGTGAAGACCGCGGCGGGGCCCGATCCGTCTGCCGCGGGGACGGCGGTGACGACCTCCGCGCCGTCCGCAGGGGTGTGCACGCGCAGGGTCACCCCGTCCGCCCAGTCGTACTCGGGCCCCTCGTCCACGGCGCCGAGCGGGATCACCGCGCCGGGCCTGGCGAGCAGCGGCAGGGTGTCGAAGCCGTGGGTCTCGCGGCGCCAGCCGGGGCCGGTGACCCGGGCGCCGGTCAGGATGTTGGTCCAGGTACCGGCGGGCACGTAGTACTCGACGGAGCCGTCCTCGGTGAAGACCGGGGCGACCAGCAGGTCGTCGCCGAGCATGTACTGCCGGTCGAGCGGGTGGCAGGCCGGGTCGTCGGGGAACTCCACCACCATGGCGCGCATCACGGGCGTACCGGCGTCCCTGGCCTGGGTCGCGGCGCGGTAGAGGTACGGCATCAGCCGGTGCTTGAGCCGGGTGAAGTCGCGGGTGACGGTGACGGCCTCGTCCCCGTAGTCCCACGGCACCCGGTAGGACTTGGAGCCGTGCAGCCTGCTGTGCGAGGAGAGCAGGCCGAACTGGACCCACCGCTTGAAGACGGCGGGGGTCGGCGTGCCCTCGAAGCCGCCGATGTCGTGGCTCCAGAAGCCGAAGCCGGACAGGCCCAGCGAGAGTCCGCCGCGCAGCGACTCGGCCATGGCCTCGAACGTCGACTCGCAGTCGCCGCCCCAGTGCACGGGGAGCCGCTGGCCGCCGGTGGTCGCGGAGCGGGCGAAGACGACGGCCTCACCCTCGCCGCGCTCCTGGCGCAGCAGTTCGAAGACGGTCTCGTTGTAGATCTGCGTGTAGTAGTTGTGCATCCGCTCCGGGTCGGATCCGTCGTGCCACGCGACGTCGACGGGCACCCGCTCGCCGAAGTCCGTCTTGAAGCAGTCGACACCCTGGTCGAGCAGGACGCGCAGCTTGTCGGCGTACCAGACGCGGGCGTCCGGGTTGGTGAAGTCGACCAGCGCCATGCCGGGCTGCCAGCGGTCCCACTGCCAGACGTCCCCGTCGGGCTTCCTGAGCAGATAGCCCGCGGCCATCCCCTCGGCGAAGAGGGCGGACTTCTGCGCGATGTACGGGTTGATCCAGGCGCAGACGCGCAGCCCGCGCTCGCGCAGCCGGGCGAGCATGCCCTCCGGGTCGGGGAAGACGTCCGGGTCCCAGACGAAGTCGCTCCACTGGTACTCGCGCATCCAGAAGCAGTCGAAGTGGAAGACGCTCAGGGGGATTTCGGCGTCGGCCATGCCCTGGACGAACCGGTTGACGGTGGCCTCGTCGTACGAGGTGGTGAAGGAGGTCGAGAGCCACAGGCCGAACGACCAGGCGGGCGGCAGTGCGGGACGGCCGGTGAGCGCGGTGTACCGGGCGAGGATCTCCCGGGGGCCGGGGCCGTGGATGACGTAGAACTCCAGGCTCTGGTCCTCGACGCTGAACTGGACGCGCCCGACGGCCTCGGAGCCCACCTCGTAGGAGACCAGGCCGGGGTGGTTGACGAAGACGCCGTAACCGCGGGTGGTGAGGTGGAACGGGATGTTCTTGTACGCCTGTTCGCTGCTGGTGCCGCCGTCCGCCTGCCAGATGTCCACGGTCTGGCCGTTCTTGACGAAGGGGGTGAAGCGTTCGCCCAGCCCGTACACGCTCTCCCCGACGGCGAGCGAGAGCTGCGCGAGCATGAAGTGCCGGCCGTCGGCGTCGGTCGCGAAGCCGGCCCCGCGGCTGCCGACCGAGGTGAGGGTCCGCCCGCCCGCCGTGAAGTCGAGCTGCCAGGGCGCGTCGGTGTCGGTCCGCACGGAGAGTTCCCCGGAGGCGAGTTCGATCGTGGTGCCCTCCCTGACCACCTTCCCCGCGCCGGTTCCGGAGCCGGTGGCGAGCGCGAACTCCGGTGTCCTCGGTACGCGTCCGCCGTGGTGGGTGACGCGGACGCCGATGACGCCCTCGGCGGGTGACCAGCAGTCGACGGTCACGAGGGGGGCGTTGAGCGTGTCGCCGCGATGGGTCACCCGCCCCACCGGCGCGTAGAGGGTGACCCGGTCGTCGGTGACCTCGGTGTCGGCGACGGAGACCGCGTACCGCGCGGTCACGCCGGGGCGCATCTGCCAGTACCCGTCGGTGAACTTCATCAGTGCTCCTGCTCTGTGGAGGGGGCTGGTGCGGATCGGTGGTCCATCAGGTCGATGGTCTCTGCTCGACGGGGCGGCGGCCGTTATTTGACGGAGCCGCCGGAGATGCCCGCGGCCACGTACTTCTGCGCCACGACCAGCAGGATCGCGGCGGGGACGGCGGAGACGACGGCGGTCGCCATCACCGCGCCCCAGTCGCTGACGTGGGCGCCGATGTACTCGTACATGGAGAGGGTGATCGGTTTGACGTCGTCGGTGGTGTTGAGCGTCAGGGCGAACATGAAGTCGGACCAGGCGAAGAGAAAGGTGAACAGGCCCGCCGTGAGCAGCGCGTTGCGGCTCATCGGCAGCACGATCCGGACGAAGGCGGTGAGCCGGTTGGCGCCGTCGACCAGCGCCGCCTCCACGACCTCGCGCGGGATCGACACCATGAAGGCGCGCAGCAGCACGATGGAGAACGGCAGCCCGAGCGAGGCGTCGGCGAGGATCAGCCCCAGCGGGGAGTTGACGAGGCGGAGTTCGACATAGGCGCTGTAGAGGGCGTTGGCGATGACGATGCCGGGGACCATCTGGGTGATCAGCGTGGCGAACACCATCGTACGGCTGCCGCGCAGCCCGAGCTGGGCCAGTCCGTACGCGGCGGGCGCGGCCAGCGCCAGACAGACCACGACGGCGCCGAGCGCGACGACGAGGCTGGTCACCAGCGAGCCGCCCTGGCTGCTCAGCGCCCGCTGGAAGTTGTCCCAGCCGGGTGAGGTGGGCAGCCAGTGGGTGGCGGCGAGGCTCTCGCCGGGCTGGAGGGCGATGTTGACCATCCAGTAGAGCGGGAAGAGCAGGACGACGAGGATCAGCAGCGCGAGGGCGGTGGAGCCGCCGCCGCGCGGGCGGCGGGCGGAGTCGGTGGTGGACATCGCGGTCACTTCCCCTGGCCGAAGTCGGAGCGGTTGGCCCGCAGGTAGAACACGGCGAAGACCGCGCTGATCAGGATGAGAACGTTGCCGACCACCGCGCCCTGGCCGAAGTTCAGCTGCTGGAAGGAGAGTTGGTAGGTGACGGTCCCCAGGGTCTGGGTGGAGTCGGCGGGGCCGCCGCCGGTCAGCGCGAGGATCAGGTCGAGGATCTTCACCGTGGACATGAAGCCGAGGATGAGGACCACGGTCACGACCGGGCGCAGCAGCGGCAGGGTGAGGCTGCGGAAGGTGCGCCAGGGCCCGGCGCCGTCGAGGGCGGCGGCCTCGTACAGGTCGCGGGGGATCTCCTGGAGTCCGCCGTAGAGGATCACCATGTTGAAGGGGATGCCGATCCAGATGTTGACGAGGACGGCGGAGAGCAGGGCCACGTCGGGGCTGCTGAGCCAGGGCACGGCGGACGAGGTGAGGTGCAGGTCCATGAGGAAGGTGTTGAGGACGCCGGTGTCCTGGTCGAGGAGTTTGCGCCAGACGACGGCCGAGACGACCATCGGGACGAGCCAGGGCAGCAGCAGGACCGCGCGGACGAAACCGGAGAGCCGGAAGCGGCGGGAGAAGAACACGGCGAGCGCGAGGCCGATGACGAACTGGCCGAGCAGGGAGCCCGCGGTGAAGAGCAGGGTGTGCCAGAGCGAGTCGGTGAAGAGCGGATTGCCGAAGACCCCGCGCCAGTTGTCGAGTCCGTTGAAGGGGGCCTCGCCGGTGAAGTAGGTGCGCGGGGTGAAGTGCTGGAAGCTCATGACGACGTTGCGCACCAGCGGATAGCCGAAGAAGGCCAGCATGTAGAGGACGGCGGGCGCGACGAAGAGCAGGCGCAGGACCGCGCCGCGGCGGCCGGGGGCGGCGGTCACCGCGCCGTCGGGGGCGGTGGTACCCGTCTCCGCCGCGGGGGCGTCCCCGGAGGGGGCCGCGGCGGACTCGGGTGCGGCGGCCGGGGTGGTGGGTTTCATGGCGGGTCTCCTCACGTCACTCACCGGCCGTGGCCCGTGACTGGGCCTGCTTCAGGGCGGCTTCGGGTGTGGAGCGGCCGGTCAGCACGGACTGGAAGGCGCCCGCGAGGGCGTCGGAGACGACCGGCCAGCGGGAGCCGACCCGGTCGGTGCGGGAGCGCGCGGTGGCGACCTGGTCGGCGAAGGCGCCGAGCTTCGGGTTCTGGGCCTTGTACGCGGCCGCGGCGGCCGTCCGGGTGGGGACGTTGTAGACGGACTCGCCCCAGGAGATCTGGTTGCGCTGCTCGTTGAGGCAGTCGAGGATCCGCGCGGCGGTCTTCTGGCGCCCGCTGTCACCGGTGCGGGGCAGGGTCATGACCGTGCCGCCGATCGGCGGCACCGGCGGGCGGCCGGCCTCGGGCACGGGGATCGTGGCGACCGCCCAGTCGAGGTCCTTGTGCTCGCCGAGGACCGGGACCTGCCACGGACCGTTGATCATCATCGCGGCGCGGCCCGCGATGAACTGGTCGTTGACGTCCTGCTGGTTCCAGGTGACGACGGCGCTGGAGGCCGACTTGTCGTCGACCAGGTCCTTCCAGAGCCGCAGGGCGGGGGCTCCCCTGCCGTCGTCGAGCCGCGCCTCGTCACCGCCGACCGACCAGAAGAACGGCAGGAACTGGTAGACGCCGTCCGCGTCGGGGGTCGCGCTGAACGCCATCCCGAACGTCCGGCCCTGGGTGAGCTTCTTGGCGGTCGCCTTCAACTCCTCCCAGGTGGTGGGCGGTTCGACGCCCGCCTTACGCAGCAGATCGACGTTGTAGATCAGGGCGAGGGAGTTGACCGACCGGGCGATGCCGTACTGGTCGCCCTGGAAGCTGCCCATGGAGACGGCGCCGGGCGACATCCCGGTCACGTCCACGCCCGCCTCCTTCAGCGGGAGGAGGCCCCCGGTGTCGGCGAACTGCGGGAGTTCGGAGCCGTCCAGTTCCAGGATGTCGGTCAGCGAGCGGGACGAGGCCATCCGCAGGGCTTTGGACACCACCTGGTCGGCGGGGACGCTGGTCTGTCTGACCTTCACCCCGAGCGGCTTCGCGCAGCGGTCGAAGAACTTCTGCTGCTGGGTGTGTTCGTGGGTGTCGGTGGCCGAGTTGAGGACGGTGAGGGTGCCGGGGTCGGGCAGCCGCGCGCATCCGGCGAGCGGTGCGATGGCCACGAGGGCGGTGAGGAGCACGGCCGGCGCCGGACGGCGGCGGCGGATGGGGTGCATAGGAGGGGAACTCCGTTCGGTCTACAACGCTGTATGGAGACGGAGATGTGCGGGACTGTGCGGTGCTGCGTGTGTCTGTACGCGGATGCGGGCGGATGAGCCGGTGGCTACGGAGATACACCGCCGGGCGAGCGGGACAGGACGGCGGCGGGCACGGGCAGCGGGTGCGGGAGCCGGGAGCCGGAGGGAGGCGGAGCAGCGGGCGGGAGAACGGTTATCGAATCGATTCGATTCAGCGCTGCGGCGATGTTAGGCGCTCACCGAAACGGCGACAAGGGGCGCGGCGGCGCCTTCGGTACGGGGGTCGGAATCCAGCCGGGGCGGGTCAGCCCCGCGGCGCGCCGAGGGGGCGCGCGCCCGGCAGCAGGACCGGTGCGATCAGCAGGTGCCCGACGGAGTCGGCGAGCAGCCGCGCGCCCGGCTCCGCCCGCTCCGTGTCGGCCGCGGTGTCCTCCCGCAGCGCGGCGGCGGCGGACACGGCGAGCCGGGTGACCTCGGTGGCCAGCGTCTGGACCGGCAGGTCGATCCGCGGCAGCCGGCGGCTCGACGGGTCGCCCGGGAGCGTACCGATGACAACGACGGTGACGTCCTCCGGCACCCGCAGCCCGGCCGCGGTCAGGGACGCCAGGATGTGGTGGTGCGCGGAGGGGTGCTGCACGACCAGCGCGGTCGGCGCCGCGTCGGCCCCCGTGCCGCTCCCCGGCCGCCGGGTGCCGTCCGCCGTCCGGCCCCCCAGCAGCGCCCGGAGCCGGCGCGCCAGGATGGCCGGATCACCCACGGAGTGGACGACCTTGACGGCGGCGCCGGTGGTACGGGCGCCCCGGCGGGCGCCGGCGATCCCGCGCAGCGCGTAGCTGCGCCGCCCCCGTACCTCCGACTCCCCGGGCGCGAGATACACCAGGTCGCGGTGGCCCGCGGCGGCGAGTTCCCGGACGGCGAGCGCGGCGGCCTCCTCCCAGTCGAGGTCGGTCCAGGGCAGCGCGTCCTCGTCCGCGGGCCGCCCGATCAGGGCCGCGGGGAAGACCAGTTCCCGTACGACGTCGATCCGCGCGTCCTCCATGTCGACGGCCATCAGGACCGCCGCGTCCGCGAGGCCGCTGAGCGCCACGCGCCGCAGTCCCTCCGCCTTGTCCTGGGAGGTCGTCAGCAGCAGGTCGTAGCCGAGGGTGTTGGCGGCGTCGCTGACCTCGATCGCGAACCGGCCGTCCACGGCGTGCCGTTCACCGGCCGCTCGGGGCAGGGCGAGGGCGATCACATGGGTCCGGCTGCTGCGCAGGGTCCTGGCGCTGGCGCGCGGGTGGTAGCCGAGGGCGTCCACCGCCTCCTGTACGCGTCTGCGGGTCTCCTCGGAGATCGAGCGGGAGCCGTTGAAGACGTAACTGACGGTGCTGGGCGCGACCCCGGCCCGCTGGGCGACGTCCCTGATGGTAGCCAACTCGACCCCTTCGATGATGCGGGAACGACGCCGGAGGACGTGCGGCAGCGCTGGCCGTTCATCGTATCGAACGGGTCGCCGCGCCGGTCCCGGGCGCGCTCCCGGACACCTCCGGGGTCAGCGGCTCCTCCCGGGTCAGCGCGGCTCCTCCGGGGCGGCGCACACCCGTGTCAGATGCGCGGCGAGCGTCCGGGCGCCCCACGGGGCCTCGACCCGCACCGCCTCGGACGCCGGATCCGTGTCCCCGCGGTGGAGCGCCGGAACCGCGCCCGGGTCCGCGCCGCCGGTCAGCGACCAGCCCGCCGCCCGCACGGTGAGCGGCCCCGGCACCGACCCCGCGCGCAGCGCCGCCGCCGTCCAGACGACCAGCGCGTGCGGATCGAGTACGGGGGCCTCCGGCAGGTGGTGGAGGCGGGTGGTGTCCTCGGGATCGGCGGTGATCACCGGCCCCGAGAGGGCGCGTACGGCGGTCCAGAGCGCGTCGAGTCCTGCGCAGTGGCGCCGGCGCCCGCCCCGGTCGGCGAGTTGCCAGCCGCCGCCCGGCCAGGGACTGGCGGTCAGCCGGGTCCCGGCCAGCAGCAGGCGTACGGCACGGTGCCGGGCCGCCGTACCACCAGGTCCGAGCGGCGCCACGCGCTCCGTCCAGCGGGTCGCGGGGCGGCCGCACCCTCCACACACGGCCGGTCAGCCCCGCTCCGTACCGGAGGACGGCGGGGCGGGCGGTCCGCCGAGGCGCCCGTTCCGTCCGGAAGCCGTCCTCATGCCATCACGTCGCCGCTGTTGGGGCCGAGCGTCTGTCCCACGTAGAGGTTGCCGCCGGGGTCGGAGGCGAGGAGCAGCACCGTCGGCGCGATCTCCTCCGGCCGCCCGAACCGGCCGAGCGGCAGCTCCGCCTGCTTGGCGCGTTTCCACTCGGGGCTGAGCCCGTCCACCAGCGGGGTCTCCACCGGCCCCGGGGCGACCGCGTTGACCAGCACGTTGTGCGGGGCGGCCTCCCGGGCGAGCGCCTTGGTGAAGCCGATGACACCGGCTTTGGCGGCCGAATAGTGCGTCAGCCCCTCGCCGCCCTTCTGACCGAGCTGGGAAGCGATGTTGACGATCCGCCCGCCGCCCCGCGCGATCATGTGCGGAAGGAGGTAACGGCAGCTCAGGAAGACACCGCGCAGGTCCACGGCGATGGTCTCGTCCCAGACCGCCGGATCCATCTCCGCCAGCGGGACCTCGGTGAGGATGCCCGCCGAGTTGACGAGGACGTCCACCCCCTCGTGGCGGCGTACGGCGTCGTCCACCACCACCCTGACCTGGTCGGCGTCGGCGACGTCGAGCGTGTGCAGGGTGACGGAGGCGGTACGGGGCAGCCGGTCGCGCAGGGCTTCCAGCCGGCGGGTGTCACGGTCGGCGAGGGCGAGCCCGGCCCCCTCGCGGGCGAACGCCTCGGCGACGGCGGCGCCGATGCCGCTGGCCGCACCGGTGATCAGCACGGTGCGCGGGGCGGGAGAGGAGGCGGGGGACGAGGCCGGGGGCGGGGGCGCGGTGGTCATGAGGTCTCCGGGAGAGGTCGGGCAGTGGGACAGTCGGTCACTCGGGTCGGTCGGGTCGGTCGGGTCGGTCGGGTCGGTCGGGTCGGTCGGGTCAGCCAAGTCAGTCGGGGAAGCGGACCGTCAGGCCGCCGTCCACGACGAGTTGCTGTCCGGTGATGTACGAGGCTTCGGGCGCGCACAGGAAGCGGATGGCCGCGGCCACCTCCGCCGGGCGGCCGACCCGGCCGGCCGGGATGGACGCCCCCGCCGCCCGCAGCCCCTCGGGGCCCAGCGAGTTGCGCGCGTCCAGCGACTGCGGGGTCTCGATCAGCCCGGGGATGACGGAGTTGGCGCGGATCCCCCGCGGCGCCAGCTCCACGGCGAGGGAGCGCACCAGCCCCAGCACCCCGGCCTTGGCGGCGGCGTAGTGCGCGTGCTCACCCCACCCGTACACCCCGCCCGCGATGGACGAGACGGCGAGCAGCGCGCCGGGTCCCGTCATCCGCGCCGCCGCGGAGCGGAAGGTGCGCAGCACCCCGGTGAGGTCGACGCCGAGCATGTCCTGCCAGGCGTCCTCGGTGAGTTCGGCGAGCGGCGCCCGGCGCAGGATGCCGGCCGCCGCGACGGCGGCGTCGAGCCGGCCGTAGGTGTCCACGGCCGCCTGCGCCAGCCGCTCGGGCCCCGCGGCGCTCGCGACGTCCGCCTCGACGGCGAGACATCTGCCGCCGGCCGCGCGCACCGCGTCGACGGTCTCGGCCGGGTCGTGCGGATCGGCGGGGTGGAAGCCGATCACGGTGTCGACGCCGGCTTCGGCGAAGGCGACGGCCGTCGCCCGGCCGATGCCGCTGGCACCGCCGGTGACGAGGGCCGCGCCGCGCTGTCGTTCTGTGATCATGATGTCGCGTTCTCCTGAGGTGTACGGTGCCGGTCGACGTCCCGGGCGCCGAGCATCACCAAGCCGGAGCCGAAGATGCCGACGGCTCCGGCGGCGAAGGCGGCGAGGGTCATCGAGGCACCGGCCGACAGCAGCGCGCCGAGCAGCGCGGAGCCGACGATGGCGCCGACCGGGCCCATGGTGTGGGCGACGTTGGAGCCGACCCCGCGGACCTGCTCGGGGAAGGACTCGCTCATGTAGAACAACATCGCCGAGTAGGGGCCGGTCAGGAAGAACAGCCCGAGCGCGTACAGGCCGATCACGGCCCCCGTGGAGGTCGGGCCGAAGAGCATGGCCGTCATCGCGGCGCCGCCGCAGCTCCAGCCGATGATGATGGTCGTACGGCGGCCGATCCGGTCACCGAGCCAGCCGTGGAAGACGTAGCCGAAGAAGCCCGCCAGGTTGGCGAGGACGAGGACCAGCAGCGCGCTGCTGAACGAGACGCCCTTGGCCTCGACGAGCACGGTCGTTCCCAGCACCGAGAAGATCTGGATGCCCATCCAGTTGAGCAGCCAGGCGGCGGCGAGACAGAGCGTGTGGCGGCGCAGCGCGGGGGCGAAGACCTCCCGCAGACCGGGCTTGGTCTCGGCGGTCTCGATACCGGCCGACTTCTCGACGGCGGCGGCCTCGGCGGCGCGCCCCTCGGCGCGCAGGGCGCGGGCCTTCTTCAGGCCGAGGAAGACCGGGGACTCGGGCAGGGTGCGCATCAGCAGCGCGATGACGAGCGCGGGAACGGCCGCGATCACGAAGCTGCCGCGCCAGCCGAAGGTGGGCAGGGTCAGGGCCGTCACACCGGCGCCGACCAGGGCACCGACGGGCCAGCCGCTCTGGACGAAGCTGAAGAGCAGCCCGCGCCGGGGGTGCTTGCCGTAGATCTCGTTGAGGTAGACGGTGTTGACGACCTCCTCGGAGTAGCCGAACCCGGAGAAGGCGCGGATACCGACCATGGAGATCGCGCCGCCGGCCAGGGCGGTGGCGGCGGAGGTGAGGGCGGCTCCGGCCGAGGTGATCATCAGGGCCGGGCGGCGGCCGAACCGGTCGAGGATGGGGCCGACGCAGAGCGAGACCACGAAGGTGCCCGCGGTGACGCCGGTGACGACATTGGCGGCGGTCGCCGTGGACCAGCCGAAGTCCTCGGCGATCTTGGGGAGCAGCGTGCCGAAGAGGGTGAAGTCGTAGACGCTGAAGACCCAGGCCAGGAAGCAGATGACCGAGGCACGGACGACGAGCTTGCGGGACGGGGCGGCCGGGTCGGTTATGACGGCGGGCTCGGTGACGGACGGGGCTTTCGCTGACGAGTGCACGAGCGGACTCCGATACGTACGAAGGGGACGCGGGGACGATGCGGTGCTGTGCGGCGCGATGCGATGCGTTTCGATGCGATGCGGCGCGGCGCGGTGCGTGGTGGTGCGCGGGGGGCCGGGACGGGGAACGGGGCCGGGTCCCGGCGCCGGCCCCGGGGAGAGGGCCGGCGCCGCGCGGCCGGAGGCCGGGGCAGGGGCGGGATGCCGGGGCCGCGGTGGCCGGTGAGCCGCTGCGCGACGGGGAGGGACACAGCGGGAGCGGTACGGAAGCGGTAGCGGTAGCGGTACGGAAGCGCGCGTTCGGCGGAAGTGGTGCGGAAGCGAGCGTTCCGCGCGAGCGGTACGGGACGTGGTGTGCGCCGTACCGAGCGGGTACGGAGCCGGGTCAGCCGCGGGGACGGCGGCGGACGAAGTCCGTGGCGATCTCGTCGAAGGTAACCCAGCGGACGCCCTCGTGGCTGTCGATGTGGTCGATCAGCCGCTCGTGCATCAGCAGGTTCTGCGGCCGTCCAGACACGTCGGGGTGCACGGTCATCGTGAAGACGGCGTAGTCGTTCTCGCGGTAGACCCAGTCGAACTGGTCGCGCCACATCTGTTCGAGATCACGGGGGCTGACGAAGCCGTGGCTGTTGGGGCTGGCCTTGACGAACATCATCGGAGGCAGGTCGTCGAGGTACCAGTTGGCGGGAATCTCCACCAGGTCGGTCTCCTCGCCGCGCTCCAGCGGCTTCATCCACTCCCCCGCCGGACGGTCGTAGTCGATCTTCGACCAGCTGTCGCCCACCCGTACGTAGTACGGCTCGAAGTCGCGGTGCATCAGGGAGTGGTCGTACGCGATCCCCCGCTCCAGCAGGAGTTCGTTGGTGACCGGGGAGAACTCCCACCAGGGGGCGACATAGCCGGTGGGACGCCGCCCGGTACGGGTGGTGATGAGGTCGATGCAGTGGTCGAGGATGTCGGACTCCTGCGTCCGGCTCATCGCGATCGGGTTCTCGTGGCTGTAGCCGTGCACCCCGATCTCGTGGCCGGCGGCCGTACACGCCTCGAACTCCTCGGGGAACGTCTCGATCGAGTGGCCCGGCCAGAACCAGGTGGTGGTCATCCCGCGGCGCCGGAAGAGCTCCAGCATCCGGGGCACGCCCACCTCGCCCGCGAACAGGCCGCGGGAGATGTCGCAGGGGGAGTCCTCTCCCCCGTACGAGCCGAGCCAGCCGCCGACCGCGTCGACGTCGACTCCGTAGGCGACCAGAATCTCTTTCGCCATGTCCGTTCTCCTCCACATGTGCTGGTTGGTGCACGTTGACGTGTGCGCGTGGTGTCTGCCGGTGGTGTACGTGGGGACGGGCCGCCCGTGCGGGAGGCGCGCCCGGCCGGCGGTCGGCCGGGCTACGGCCTCGGGGTGTCGTGGTGCCCGGCGTCGACGAGCCAGTCGTGGATCAGCGCGGCGGCTCCGGTGGGCCCTCGCCCGGCGGCCCGGTGCAGCGCGGCGGCCAGGAGCAGCCGCAGATGCCACGGGGAGAGGTCGGCGGCGAAGACCGCGCCGGCCCGCAGCAGGTCGGCGCCGCCGCCCGCGCCGTACGCCGCCGAGGTCGCCCCGACCGGCACCCGGCTCGCGACGGCGACCGCGACGCCGTCCGCCACCAGCCGCGCGACGGCGTCGGTGACGTCGGGCGGGGCGTTGCCCGCGCCGAAGGCGCACAGCACCACGCCGCGCGCGCCCGCGGCCACCGCGGCGTCGAGCAGCACGGGGTCGCAGCCGACGTAGAGCGGGACGATGTCCACCCGGGGCAGCCGGCCGAGGTCGTCGGCGCGGAGCAGCGGGGCGGGGCGGGGCGGCCGGCCGATCAGCCGGACGCGGCCGTCGTCCACGCGGGCGACGGGCCCCCGGCCCGGCGCGCCGAAGGCCGCGGGCGCCAGGGTGTCGGTCTTGCGCAGCCCGATGGCGGGCCAGACCGCGCCGTCGAAGACCGCGCTGACGCCGTGGCCGCGGGCCGCGGGGTGGGCGGCCCAGGTCAGGGCGGTGGCGAGATTGCGCGGCCCGTCGGGCGCCGGGTCGTCGGCGGGACGCTGGGCGCCGGTGAGCACGACGGGGCGGTCGTCGGCGTGTACGAGGGAGAGCGCGAAGGCGGTCTCCTCCAGGGAGTCCGTGCCGTGGGTGATGACCACCGCGTCGGCCCCGTCGCGCAGGCTCTCGCCGACGGCCGCGGCGAGCGCGGCGAGGTCGGGGAGACCGAGCGAGAAGCTGGCCCGCAGGCCCATCTCCGCGCAGGTCACCTCGGCACCCTCCGGCAGGGGGAAGGCGCGCGCGGCGTCCAGCAGCTCCTTCACCGTGACGGAGGCGACCCTCCCGGTGGGCGTGGAGCGGCTGGCGATGGTGCCACCCGTGCCGATGAGACGAAGCTGCATACGAAGCTCCACAATCGATTGCGAGAACGATTGCGCAACCATGCTCCACACTCACCCCGGAGGGCAACCCCCGTAATCGGATTTTCATGGAAGATGATGGTTCCGGACATGCGGCCACCCGGGCCGGTGCCTCCCGCGCCGCCCGCATCCCGGTGCCCGGCGCCCCCGGCAGGACAGGAACGAGGACCACGGCCTTGAGACGACAGCCCGCAGCCGGCCGCGCCCCGGGCGGGAACGGTGTGACCGAGAACGGTGTGACCCTGGCCGATGTGGCCGCCGACGCGGGTGTGCACCAGTCCACCGCGTCCCGGGCGCTGCGCGACGGAGCCGGGGTCGGTGCCGCCACCGCCGACCGGGTACGGGAGTCCGCGAGACGGCTCGGCTATGTCGCGCACCCCGCCGCGTCCAGCCTGCGGACCGGCCGCTCCCGGCTGCTGGGGGTGCTCGTCCCCCGGCTCACCGACATCGTGCTGGCCACCGTCTACGAGGGCATCGAGGCGGGCGCGGCGGCGGCCGGGTACCAGGCGGTCGTCGCCAACACCGGGGACGACCCGGCGGTCCAGCGGGCCAAGATCGAGCGGCTGCTGGCGCTGCGGGTCGACGGGCTGCTCCTCGGGGACGCGCGCGGCGACACGACGCTCGCCTCCGAACTGGTCGCGCGCGGGGTGCCGGTGGCTCTGGTCTCCCGGCGGCTGCGCGGGGTCACCTCGTTCACCTGCGACGACATCGTCGGCGGACGGCTGGTGGCGGAGCATCTGCTGACGCTGGGACACCGCAGGGTCGCGGTCGTGGCGGGCGAGCCGTACGCCTCCACCGGGGTCGAGCGGACGAAGGGCTTCACGGACGCGTACGCGAAGGCGGGCCTGCCGGTGGACCCGGCGCTGGTCGTCAACGCGCCCTTCGACGTGCACGGCGGCGAGCACGCCGCGCACCGGCTGCTGGCCGCCGGGCCCCGCCCCACGGCGATCTTCGCGGTCAATGACTTCGCCGCGATCGGGGTCATGGGCGCGCTGCGCGCCTCCGGTCTGGTGCCGGGGCGGGATGTCGCGGTGGCGGGCTTCAACGACGTACCGCTCTCCGCCCAACTCCCCATCCCCCTCACGTCCGTACGCTCGCCGATGCGGGACATGGGAGAGCGGGCGGCGACCGCGCTGGTGGGGATGGTCGAGGGGCGCCCGGCCCGGTCGCGCCGGTTCACCCCGGAACTGATGGTGCGCGCGTCGACGGTCGCCGCCGACTGACCGGACCCGGGCCGGACTCACCGTCCCGCACCGGAACCGCCCGTGCCGCCCGGGTCACCTGCCAGGGTGACCGGCGGGGCGGTCGCCGGTCACGGAGGCGACCCGCGAAGATGAACCGACGAAACGATCGACCGATCTGATCGTCCGACCTGACCGACCGACCTGGAGGAATGGGCAGATGCCGCACGAACGAGCGGGACAGCCGGCCCGGCCGGAGGACCTCATCGATGTCGCCGAGCTGGTGACCGCCTACCACGCGCTGCACCCCGATCCCCAGGAGCCGGGCCAGCGTGTGGCGTTCGGGACCTCCGGGCACCGCGGTTCGTCCCTCGCCACCGCGTTCAACGAGGACCACATCGCCGCGACCAGCCAGGCGATCTGCGAGTACCGGGCGCTCCAGGGCACCGACGGGCCGCTCTTCCTCGGCGCCGACACCCACGCGCTCTCCGAGCCCGCCCAGGTGACCGCCGTCGAGGTGTTCGCGGGCAACTCCGTGACCGTGCTCATCGACAGCGCCGACGGCTACACCCCCACCCCGGCCGTCTCGCACGCGATCCTCACGCACAACCGCGGCCGTACGACGGGCCTCGCCGACGGCGTGGTGGTCACCCCGTCCCACAACCCGCCCGCCGACGGCGGTTTCAAGTACAACCCGCCGAGCGGCGGCCCCGCCGGGTCCGAGGCGACCAACTGGATCCAGGACCGCGCCAACGAGATCATCGCGGGCGGCCTCAAGGACGTGCGCAGGCTGCCGTACCGGAGTGCCCTGGCCGCTCCCGGCACCGGGCGGTACGACTTCCTCGGCACGTACGTGGCCGATCTGCCCGCCGTGCTCGACCTGGACGCGGTGCGCGCCGCCGGTGTACGGATCGGCGCGGACCCGCTGGGCGGCGCGTCGGTCGCGTACTGGGGCCGGATCGCCGAGGAGCACCGGCTCGACCTGACGGTGGTCAACCCGGAGACCGATCCGACCTGGCGGTTCATGACGCTGGACTGGGACGGCAAGATCCGGATGGACTGCTCGTCGCCGTACGCGATGGCCTCGCTGATCGAGCGGCGCGACCGGTTCGCGATCGCGACCGGCAACGACGCCGACGCGGACCGGCACGGCATCGTCACCCCGGACGGCGGGCTGATGAACCCCAACCACTATCTCGCGACCGCGATCTCGTACCTCTACGCCCACCGTGACCGCTGGCCGGCGGCCGCCGGGATCGGCAAGACCCTGGTCTCGTCGGGGATGATCGACCGGGTGGCCGCGGACCTCGGCCGGCCGCTGGTCGAGGTGCCCGTCGGCTTCAAGTGGTTCGTGGACGGGCTGGCCGGCGGCTCGCTCGGCTTCGGCGGCGAGGAGTCGGCCGGGGCGTCGTTCCTGCGCCGCGACGGCTCGGTGTGGACCACCGACAAGGACGGCATCATCCTGGCGCTGCTCGCCTCCGAGATCCTCGCGGTGACCGGGAAGACCCCCTCCGAGCAGTACGCCGCGCTCACCGCGCGCTTCGGGGAGCCCGCGTACGCCCGGATCGACGCGCCCGCCACCCCGGCCCAGAAGGCGGTGCTCGCGCGGCTCTCGCCGGCGCAGGTCACCGCGGACAGCCTCGCCGGGGAGCCGGTCACCGGGGTGCTCACCGAGGCGCCGGGCAACGGCGCGCCGATCGGCGGCATCAAGGTGTCCACGGAGAACGCCTGGTTCGCCGCGCGCCCCTCCGGCACCGAGGACGTCTACAAGATCTACGCGGAGTCCTTCCTCGGCGCGGACCATCTCGGCCGGGTCCAGGAGGAGGCCAGGGCGGTGGTCTCGGCGGCCCTGGGCGGCTGACACCACCGGCCGGAACGGCCGCCGCCCGGCCTGCACTTACGGCCCCTTTCCCTTGCCCGTAAGACTCTCTTTTCCGGGGATCTCCCCGGCAGGACGGAGAACTCGCCCAATCCGGGGCTAAGTTGAGCCGATCGGCAGCCAATCCCTCTGGAAGGGACGCGAATCGGTATGACCGTCGCCTCAAATGCCCCGGCTCACGTCCCGGCTCAGGTCCCGCCCCCGGACCCGCCCCACGTCCCGGCTCAGGGCCCGGCCCGCGGCCCTGCCGCCCGGCTCGTGGGGCGGGCCCCCGCCGGGGTGCGGCCGTATCTGGAGTCGCTGCGGCTGGACCGGCCGGTGGGGTCCTGGCTGCTGGTGGTGCCCGGATGGATCGCCCTGGCGGCGATCGCCGGGCCCCGGGACGGGGTCCTGCTCGGGCTGCTGCTCCTGGTGTACGGGGTGCTGTCGAGGGGGGCCGCCTGCGGGCTCAACGACGTGCTGGACGCGCGGTTCGACGCACAGGTGCCGCGTACGGCGGGGCGGCCCGTCGCCTCCGGGCGGCTGGCACCCGGGCGGGCACTGGCGCTGTGTGTGGTGGTGGGGGCCGCCGCTCCGCTGGTGATGGGGTTCTGGAGTGTGGAGGCCGTGGTGTGGGCGGCGGCCGGGGCGCCCCTCGCGGCGGTGTATCCGTACATGAAGCGGGTCACCCACTGGCCGCACGTGTGGCTGGGGATCACCATCAACTGGACGGTGCCACTGGTGTACGTCCTGCTCACCGGAGGGCTCGGGCTCGGCGGTGTGCTCCTGTACGGGGCGGTGATCTGCTGGGCCGTGGGGACGGACGTGATCTACGCCTGCCAGGACCGGGAGGCCGATGTGCGGGCCGGGGTGCGGTCGGCCGCCGTGCTGCTGGGGCTCCGCCGTACCCGGGTGCTGGTGGGCGGCGTGTACGCGGCGTGTGTGGTGCTGCTCGCCTGGTTCGGGGTGGTGGCCGGGCTCGGGCCGCTGTACTGGCCCGGACTGTGCGTGGTCGCGGGGCAGTTGGGATGGCAGGTGTGGCGGGCCGACCCCGCCGACGTCGGGGCCTGCGGGCGGGCGTTCGCCACCAACCCCCTGTGCGGAGTGCTCATCCTCGTGGCCGTGCTCGCCGGGCGGGTCGGTACCCTCGGCTGAGGGACACGGACCCTGGAGGTGCCGGTGGGAGTGCGGGAACGGATCGCGGCGGAACTCACCGCGACCATGCACGGCGGGGATCTCAAGCTGGAGCGGTACGCGGGGCCGCCCGGTGATCCCGGGCTGTTCGGGATCGCTCCGGGGGACCCGGTGTGGCGGGTGCACGGGCACGCCACCGGGATGCTCACCGGCGGGTTCGCCGCGCTCATGCTCCAGTCGCTCCATCCGCTGGCCATGGCGGGGGTCGACCAGCACTCCGACTTCCGCGCCGATCCGGTCGGGCGGCTCAACGGAACCGTACGGTTCATCACCACGACCACCTTCGGCTCCTCGGCCGCCTCCCGCGAGGTGATCGACCTCGTCCGGCGGATCCACACCCGGGTGCACGGCACCGCGCCCGACGGCCGGCCGTACCGCGCGGACGACCCCGACCTGCTCACCTGGGTGCACACCGCCGAGGTACACAGCTTCCTGGCCGGCCACCAGACCTACGCGCCCCGGCCGCTCCGACTGACCCCCGCCGAATGCGACGCCTACTACCGCCAGGCCGCCCCCATGGCCGAGGCGTTGGGCGCACGGAACGTACCGCGCACGTCCCTCGAAGCCGAGCGTCACCTGGCCCGCATGCGCCCCCAACTCCACGCCACCGCAGCCGCGTTGGACTCGGTCCTGTTCCTCCGCCGCTTCGGACGCACCCGACGGGAGCGGCTGGTCGTGGGCCTGCTCACGAATGCCTCGGTCGGACTCCTCCCCGACTGGGCCCGCACCGAACTCGGCATCCGCCGCCCGGCCCCCGTCCGCGCCGGCTGGGACCGGCCCCTGGCGACGGCCGTCGGACGCACCCTCCAGTGGGGGCTCGGGCCCTCCCGGATCCAGGCCGCCGCCCGGGGGCGGCTGGCGGAGGCGCGGCAGGGATGACGCCGGTCAGGCCGCCGGGAGGGGCTGTTCGGCCCAGATCGCCTTCCCGCCGGGGATCTGGCGGGTACCCCAGCGCCGGGTGAGCTGGGCGACCAGCAGCAGCCCGCGCCCGCCCTCGTCGTAGACCCGGGCCCGGCGCATGTGCGGCGCGGAGGTGCTGTG
Organism: Streptomyces sp. NPDC056987; assembly: GCF_042673865.1. Taxonomy (NCBI): domain Bacteria; kingdom Bacillati; phylum Actinomycetota; class Actinomycetes; order Kitasatosporales; family Streptomycetaceae; genus Streptomyces; species Streptomyces sp. NPDC056987. The sequence goes on along the minus strand of NZ_JBHURV010000035.1, from coordinate 73,992 downwards.
GTCGGAGACCTCGCACAGGAGCGTACGGTCGCGGATCAGCCGGAGCAGCACGGGGCCCCGGCCGTGCAGGATCGCGTTGGTGAACAGCTCGCTGACGACCAGTTCGGTGGTGAAGGTCAGCTCTTCGAGCCCCCACGCGGCCAGTTGGCCGGTGATGCGCTCGCGGGCGTCCGCGACGAGTTCGGGCTCCGCGGGCAGTTCCCAGGTGACGACCTGTTCCGCGTCGAGCACCCGGGTGCGGGCGAGCAGCAGGGCGACATCGTCGGTGCGGGACGGCGAGAGCAGCTTGTCGAGCACCGTGTCGCAGGTGGACTCCAGCGACGGGGAGGGCGTGCCCAGGATCGCGCAGAGGCCCTCCACACCGGAGCCGGGCTCGGTGCCCAGCCCTTTGCCGGTGCCAGCGCCGTGCTCCGGCGACTCGATCAGGCCGTCGGTGTAGAGGGCCAGCGTGCTGCCCTCGGGAATCTCGAACTCGGCGGACTCGAAGGGCAGGTCCCCCAGGCCGAGCGGCGGTCCCGCGGGCAGGTCGAGCAGGTGCGCCGCGCCGTCGGGGGTGGCGAGCACCGGTGGCGGGTGGCCGGCCCGGGCCGCGCAGCAGGCGCGGGCGACCGGGTCGTAGACCGCGTACAGACAGCTCGCGCCGATGTCCTCGTCGGCGGCGGCGCCGGGGTCGCCGTCCGGTCCCGCGCTCCCGAAGTTCTCCGAGGCGAGCCGTACCACCACGTCGTCGAGGTGGGTGAGGAGTTCGTCCGGAGGCAGGTCGATGTCGGCGAGGGTGCGGACGGCCGTACGGAGCCGGCCCATGGTGGCGGAGGCGTGGATGCCGTGCCCGACGACGTCCCCCACCACCAGCGCGACCCGGGAGCCGGCCAGCGGAATGACGTCGAACCAGTCGCCGCCCACGCCGTACTGGGAGTCGGCCGGGCGGTAGCGCGTGGCGACCTCGACGGCCGACTGCGGGGGCAGTCCGCGCGGCAGCAGACTGCGCTGGAGGGTGACGGCGGTGGCCCGCTCGCGGGTGTAGCGGCGGGCGTTGTCGATGCAGATCGCGGCCCTGGCGGCCAGCTGCTCGGCGAGGGCGAGGTCCTCCTCGGTGAAGGGCTCCGGGTGCAGGTGCCGGGTGAAGAGCGCGGCGCCCAGGATGTTGCCCCGGGCGACCAGCGGGGCCGCCACGAGGGACCGGACCCCGAAGCCGGCGGCGAGGGCGCCGCGCCGGGGGTCGCGCGCCATCCAGTCGGTGTACGCCTGGTCCCCGGGGCCGGTGAGCACGGCGTGTCCGGTGGCGAGGCAGCGGGCCGGGGGCGAGGACTCGGGGTAGTGGTCGAGGTCGCCGACGGCGACGGCGGCCTCGGGGGCGTCCGGGTGCCGGGCCGATTCGTGCGCGACGCGGCGCAGCGGGATGTCGCCGGAGACCGGTCCGGGGGTCGGCTCGTCGCCGCGCAGTACGGAGTCCAGCAGGTCGACGCTGATGAAGTCGGCGAATCCGGGGAGCGGTGTGCTCGCCAGTTCCTGGGCGGTGCGGGTGACGTCCAGGGTGGTGCCGATCCGCATGCTGGCCTCGCTGAGCAGGGCGAGGCCCGCGCGTGCCCTGCGCTGCGCGCTGTTCTCGAAGCCGGTCACGGCGAGCGCGTGGACCCGTCCCGAGGCGTTCCTGAGCGGCGAGAGGGAGAGCGCCCAGGAGCGGAGGTGCCGCTCGCCGTCCACGCGGCGGACGGTCTGGAGGGACTCGGCCTCGCCGGTGCGCACCACCCGGCGCAGGGCGGCTTCGAGCGCGCCGGCCGGCGTCTGCGGACCGCCCCCGCGCGCCGGGCGTCCGCCGTCCGGGCCGGCCGCATCGTCGTCGGCTCCGCCGTCGTGGGCTCCGCCGTCGTCCGGACCGTCGTCCGCCGCGCCGTCGTCCAGCAGGAAGCCGGAGCGGTGGCCGCGCATCTCGGCCTCGGTGCGGCCGGCGATCCGGCACATCCGTTCGTTGGCGTGGAGCAGCCGCAGATCCGCGTCGTACACCGCCATGGGCAGGACGGACTGGGCGAATGACAGCGCCTGCCAGAGAGCCGCTTCGCGCGTGTCATCCATGGTGCTCGCTCCCCGCCGGGCCCTGCCTTTCAGGCGTACGGACGACCCGTGGTGCCGGTCGCCCCCTGGTACCCGGTGATCAAGACTACAAATCGGTACGAACCGTACCCTTCAAGTAGTTTTCCCCGTTGGCTTTCCTCCCACCCCCTTCCCGCTCACCCCTTTCGCCGTCCTGACGTTTTCCTGTCGCCTTCCTTCGCCTTCCTTCGCCTTCCTTCGCCTTCCACCGTTCTCCTTACGCCCTCCTTAGGAGCAGCCCCGCTTGTTGGGCGGCCCCGGGTGCCCCACGCTGGGGAACGTGGTTCCGTACGGCGTGGCGCCGAGCCGCGCGTGGGGGCAGTGCGGCGAACGTGGGACGGTCGACGATGACGCGCCAAGGCAGCCCCTCCCCTGGCCCCGGCGACCGGCCGGAAGGCCCCGTCGGCGACGCGGACGCCGACGCCGCCACGGTCAGGGTGGACCCGCGGGGCGTTCTCACCTCGTGGAGCGAGGGCGCCGAGCGGCTGCTGGGCTACCCGGCGTCGGAGACGGTGGGCCGCGAGGCCACGATGCTGCTGGCGCGGGGGCTGCCCGAGGGGGGTCTGCCCGAGGGGCTGCGGCCCGACGGCGGACAGCCGCGCTGGACCGGCACCGTCACCCTGCGGCACCGGGACGGCCGTCCCCTGGACGTACGGGTCCTGGCCCACCGGCAGGATCCGACCGACCGCGCGCCCGGCGGCGGCTGGCTGCTGGTCTCCGCGCTGAGCGGTACGGAGGCGGTGGCCGAGGACGCCGAACTGAGCCGCTGGGCGTTCGACCAGTGCCCGTGCGCCCTGGCCGTGTACGACACCCGGCTGCGGCTGCGCCGGGTGAACGGCGCGATGGACCAGGTCATCGGGCTGCCGGAGGACGAGATCCGCGGCCTGCACCTCGCCGAGATCGGCGGCAAGCCGCAGAGCGCCGAGCTGGAGGACCAGATGCGCGAGGCACTGACCACCGGCACCGCGCTCGACGCCCGTACCTTCATGCGGACCGGCGGCGAGGCCGAGGAGCACGCCTGGTCGGCCCGGCTCGCCCCGCTGCGCGACGAGGAGGGCCGGGTACGGGGCGTGTGCCTGGCCGCGCACGATGTCACCGAGGAGGTGCTGGCCCGGCAGCGGCTGCTGCTGCTCAACAGCGCGAGCGTCCGGATCGGCAGCACGCTGGACGTGAACCGCACCGCGTGGGAGCTGGCCGACGTGTGCGTGCCCCACCTCGCGGACTTCGTCAGCGTCGATCTGCTGGAACATCTCGCCGACGGCGCCGAGCCGCCACCGGGCCCGGTCACCGGCCCCGTACCGCTGCGCAGGGTGGCGCACCGCTCCCGTACGGAGGACCGCGTCAACGAGGACGCCCCCGACGCGTGGGTGAAGGTGGGCGACGTACAGATCTATCCGGACTTCTCTCCCCTGGCGGCCTGTCTGGCATCGGGCCGTCCCGTACTGAACGTGATGACGGACCCGGTCATGCGGCGCTGGGCCGAACTGATCCCCGCGCGCGCCGCGCACGCCAAGAAGTACGGCTTCCACTGGGTGATGGCCGTACCGGTCCTGGCGCGCGGTACGACGCTCGGTGTGGCGGTCTTCTCCCGGTTCGAGGGCGGTGTGCCGTTCGCCCCCGACGATGTGCTGCTGGCCGAGGAGATCACCGCGCGGGCGGCGGTGTGCATCGACAACTCGCGGCGCTTCACCCGGGAGCAGAACACCTCCCTCGCGCTCCAGCGCAGTCTGCTGCCGCATCATCTGCCCCGGGCCAATGCCGTGGAGATCGCCTCCCGCTACCTGCCGGCCTCCCCGCACCCCGGGGTCGGCGGGGACTGGTTCGACGTGATTCCGCTCTCCGGCGCGCGGGTCGCGCTGGTGGTGGGCGACGTGGTGGGGCACGGCATCCAGGCGTCGGCCACCATGGGCCGGCTCCGCACGGCGGTGCGCACCCTCGCCGATGTCGATCTGCCGCCGGACGAACTCCTCACCCATCTCGACGATCTCGTGATCCGGCTCTCCGCCGAGGCGGGCGCCGAGCAGACGTCGGCCGAGGTGGGCGCCACCTGTCTGTACGCGGTGTACGACCCGATCTCGCGGCGCTGCACCCTCGCGGGCGCGGGCCATCCGCCGCCCGTCGTGGTCACCCCGGACGGCCGGACGTACCCCGTCGAACTGCCGGTCGGTCCGCCGCTCGGGGTCGGCGGACTGCCGTTCGAGTCGGTCGACTTCGAGCTGCCGGAGAGCACCGTGCTCGCGCTGTACACCGACGGTCTGCTGGACGGCGGGGACCGCGACACCGACGAGGGCCGGCGGATCCTCGCCGAGGTGCTGACGCGTCCCGCCGCGTCGCTGGACGCCGCCTGCGGCGCGGTCCTGAGCACGCTGCTGCCCGACGGCCGCGCGCAGGACGACGTGGCGCTGCTGCTGGCCCGTACGAAGGTGCTGGACACCGCGCACGTGGCGACCTGGGACGTGCCCGCGGACCCCGCAGAGGTGGCCAGGACCCGCGGCTATGTCACCGCGCAGCTCCGGGACTGGCGGCTGGAGGACGCGATCTTCGCGACCGAACTCGTCACCAGCGAGCTGGTCACCAACGCCATCCGGCACGCCGCGCCACCGATCCAGCTCCGGCTGATCCACGACCTGTCGCTGATCTGCGAGGTCTCCGACTCCAGCACCACCGTGCCGCATCTGCGCCGGGCGCGCGCCTTCGACGAGGGCGGCCGGGGGCTGCTGCTGGTCGCCCAGCTCACCCAGCGCTGGGGCAGCCGGCACAATCCGACGGGCAAGACGATCTGGGCGGAGCAGATCCTCCACCCGGAGAACGGCGAGGTGTAGGGAACGCCGTTCAGTGGTCCGCGGCGCGCTGCGCCGCCAGCCGGACGGCGGCGTTGGCCGCGCCGTATCCCTGGTAGCCGCCGGTGCGCTGGACCACCTCGAAGAAGATCCGGCCGATCGACGCCGTGTAGAAGTGGCGGAACTCCCCGCCCCGTTCATCACGGTCGTAGAGGATGCCCAGTTCGCGGTACGTGTCCAGCTCACCGGGGGCGAACGCGAAGCGGGCATCGAGGTCGTCGTAATAGTTGGCGTAGCCGGCCGAGATGTCCAGCAGCGCCGCGCCGCGCTCCCGTACCAGCCGGGCCGTGGCGATTATGTCGTCCGTGGCGAGGGCGAGGTGCTGCGCGCGTCCCGTGTCACCGGTCGGCAGGGGGGCGAGGTTGAGCACGAGCCGCGGCTCCCCCGCGCCGCCGGTCAGGGCGCGGCTGCGGAAGAGGCCGTACGGGTCGGCGATGTCGACGCTGTCGTGCGGGCTCAGACCGAGCACGGTGCGGTGGAACAGGACCGCCTCGTCGTACTGGTGCCACGGCTGGGTGAGCGCGACATGGTCGACCCGGCGGATCCCGGTGGACCGCGCCGGGCTCCGGGCGGGCACGGCGGGGAAGTCGCCGGTCCAGTCGGGCAGTCCGGCGCGGCCGGTGGCGCAGAAGAAGAGTTCGGTGCCGTCGGGGGCCGCGACCGCGTCCAGCGGTACGTCGGCGGCGGCCCGGCGGCGCGGCAGGACCGGTGCGAGAAGCGCCTCGGCGCGCCGGGCGGCGCGGCCCGGGTCGGGTGTCTCCAGGCCGATCGCGGCGAGCGCGGTGGACGCGCGCCGGCCGCCCGCCGCGGTGTTGAGCAGGACCCGTGCCTCGCCCTGGGCCCACAGCTCCACCGGCTTCGTGGCGTGCCTCCCGGTGCGGGCGAAACCGAGGGCGCCCAGCAGTTCCCCGACGGGTCCTGGGTCGGGGGTGGCCAGCTCGGCGAAGGCGAAACCGGAGGGTACGACGGGGCCGGGCAGCCCGGCGAGGCCTGCGGAGTCCTCCAGCGCGATCAGCGACCGCAGCGCGTCCACGGCGGTGAGGCCCGCCTCCGCCTGCCGGAAGACATCGTTGAAGACCTCCAGCGAGAGCGGACCCTCGTATCCGGCGTGGACCGCCTGGCGGACCAGTCCGGCGACATCGAAGCCGCCCTGCCCCGGGAAGCAGCGGTAGTGCCGGCTCCACTGGAGCACGTCCATCGCCATCAGCGGGGCGTCGGCGAGCTGGAGGAAGAAGATCTTCTCGCCGGGGATGTCCGCGATGCCCCGCGGGTCCGAGCCCCGGGACAGGATGTGGAAGCTGTCGAGGCAGACCCCGAGCGCGGGGTGCCCGGCCGCCGCCACGATCCGCCAGGCGTGGTCGTACGTCGAGACATGGCGCCCCCAGGCCAGCGCCTCGTACGCGATCCGGACACCAGCTTCCCGCGCACGCTCGGCGAGGGCGTGGAGCTGGGCGGCGGCGAGGGCGTCGTCGTCCTCGGCGTGCGGGGAGACGCTGGAGCAGACCAGCAGCGTGTCCGCGCCGAGCCGGCGCATGACGTCGAACTTCAGCTCGGCGCGGCGCAGGTTGCGCGCGAAGAGCTCCGCCGGGACGGCCTCGACGTCGCGCATCGGCTGGTACAGGTCGATGGTCAGGCCCAGGTCCGCCGCGCGGTCCCGTACCTCTTCCGGCGCGAGCGGGGAGGCGAGCAGGTCGTTCTCGAAGATCTCGACGCCGTCGAAGCCCGCACGCGCGGCGGCGGCGAGCTTCTCGCCGAGGGAGCCGCTCAGGGAGACGGTGGCGATGGACTTGCGCACAACAACCTCCGTTGGTCCACTGCACGGACCATATGGTCCGTGGAGTGGAGAGACTAGGGCGCGGAAAGGGCACCGGCAAGGGTCGCGCCCGCACCGGCACCGGGTCGCACCGCCGCGGGGATAGGGTGCGTGGGGCGCGTACGACAGGAGCGGGAGGCGGTGGGCGGTGGACGACGGGACCGGGCGGTCCGACGGCGAACAGGACGCCGGTGAGCGGGATACGGGCGAGCGGGACACCGGCGGCGGGGTACGCAGCGTCCGGCGGGCCCTGGACATCCTGACCCTCCTGACGGAGGACCGGCCGGTCGTCTCGCTCCGGGAGATCACCGAGGCCACCGGGCTGCCGAAGACGACGGTGCTGCGCCTGGTCCACACACTGGAACAGAGCGGGCTGCTGTGGTCCGCCGAGGGCGGCTACACCGCGGGCCCCGGGCTGTGGCGATGGGCGCATCTCGCGCGCCGCCAGTGGGAGGTCACCCGCGGGACCCGCGCCCTGATGCGCGAACTCGCGGACCGGACCCGGGAGACGGTCAATGTCTTCGTCGCGCACGATCTGCGCCGGGTGTGCGTCGCGCACGAGGAGAGCCCGCACCCGCTGCGCCATGTGATCGACGTGGGCGACGAACAGCCGCTGTGGGCCGGCGCGTCCTCGAAGATCCTGCTCGGCGACGCGCCGGACGCGCTGCTGCGGCGTATCGCGCTCGCCTCGCCGGACGGCGAGCCCGCCATGGCGCGGCTGCGCACGGCGGCCCAGGAGGCGCGGCGCCGCGGGTACGCGGTGAGCAGCGGGGAGTGGGACGACGGGCTGACCGCCGTGGCCGTACCGGTCACCGGGCGGTCGGGCGCCGTCATCGCCTCGCTCTCCCTGAGCGGCCCGAGCCAGCGTTTCCCGTACGAGGCGATCGAGCGGTTCGCCGCCGATCTGACCGAGGTCGCCCGGCTGATCTCGGAGCAGGGCTTCAGCCACCCACTCGGTCCGCGCGACCGGTCCGGAACGCCCTGACAGGCCCTCGTGCGGTTCGACGCCCATTTCGCCGACGTACCGACCGACGGCCGATCACTCTCCTTCACCGATTTCGGGCCGGCTCCGAGCTCCCGCTTCGAACTCTCCGGCAATGAGGCCGGGTTCCCCGGGATCGCCACGGCCCTCGGCGCGGACGGGGCACCGTAGTCCCCGACGAGCCCGGCACGGCACACTGCCCGCCGTCTCGACCGCCCCATCTACTTAATCGATTAACTTCACGTTACCGCGCCATTGACGACAGCACCAGGACACCTCTATCTTCCGAGGCAGGCGCACTGAAACCATTCAGTAGCGCGGAAAGCCCTGGGAAGTCGCCGACCGGTCAACCGCCCCGGCCACCGCCCCGGACGCCGGCACCGGCACCGGCGACCACGCACCGCCTCGTCGCCGTCCACCGCTCCTGCGCCGTCCCCGCGCACACCGCCTCAACTCCCGGCCCCGCCCTGCCCCGTCAAGGAAGACGAGAACAGATGAACGTTCAGCAGCCACCCGTACCGCAGAAGCCACCCATCCCGAGATCCCTGTGGTTCAGGTCAGGCGTGGCCGGCATGGCCTCCTACCTGGACGCGGCGGCGATCGTGTCCACCGGATCGGCGCTGGTGATGTACTCGGGCCCGCTGGGCCTGGACAGGAGTGAGATCGGCACACTGGCCTCCATGCTCACCCTGTCGATCGCCACCGGCGCCCTGCTGGGAGGCCGGCTCGGTGACCGGTACGGACGCCGCAGGGTGTTCATGGCCACGGTGAGCCTGATGGCGGTGGGCGCGGTGCTCCTCACCGCCGCCACCAGCAGTGGGTTCCTGTACGTCGGTGTCGTCGTGGCGGGATTCGCCGCCGGAGCCGATCTGCCGGTGTCGATCTCCCTGATCGGCGAGCAGGCCCCGGAGGGGGCCCGGGGCAAACTCGTCGCCCTCTCCCAGGTGTTGTGGTACGCGGGCATCGTCACCACACAGCTGATCGGGCTGCTGGTCGGCGACATGGGCGCGACCGGCGCACGGATCCTCTACGCGCATGTGGCCGTGGTCGCCGTACTGGTCCTGGCCCTCCGCCTGAAGCTGCCGGAATCACAGCAGTGGATCGATCAGCGCCGCACGGCCGATGCCGGGGCCGGGGGCCCGGCCGCCCCCTCCGTCGCACGCGCGTTGCTGAGGAAGCCCCACCTCAAGGCTCTGGTGGGCCTGGCGTTGTTCTACTCGCTGACCAATCTGGCGGCCAACACCAAGGGGCAGTTCGGCGCGTACCTCTACGTCGAGGTCGCGGACAGCACCGTGCGGGTCGCGTCGGCCGTCGGGCTGGCGACGCTGTTCATCAGCGTCCCGATGGCGATGCTGTTCATGCGGACCGTGGACGGCCGCAACCGCATGCGCTGGTACACACTGGGCGCGGTCTGCTTCGTCCTGTCCTGCGCGGTCCCCGCCACCTTCGGGGTCCACGTGTGGACCCTCGCGCTGGGGAGCCTCGTCGGCGCGGCCGGCAGCGCGCTCGCCTTCGAGGGCATCTTCAAGGTGTGGTCGCAGGAGACCTTCCCCACGCTGCTGCGGGCCACGGCACAGGGCGCGATCATCGCCTTCGCCCGGGTGGTGGCCGCGGCGGTCGCCCTGTGGACGCCGATGCTGCTGGACGCCGGTCCTCGCGTCATGTTCGGCGCGCTCGCCGTCGTCGTCGCCGGTGCCACCGCCGTCGGGGTCGTCCTCGACCGCCTCCCCAAGATCCGGCCGGGCGCTCCGGCGGACGGCTCCGCCGCCCCCGTGACCGTCCCGGTGGCCGACGGCAGTTGACCGTCCGCCCCACCCTCCCGCCCTTCAGGAAAGGCATCATGCCCACGTCGTCCCCGCTGCCGCCCACCCCACCGCGTCACCGTCCCGCACCGCCGTGGCACACCGTCGCCTGGCGCGGCCACTGGATCGGCCACCCCGACGACGCGGCGGAGCCGTCGCGCCGGAACGCGACGGAGGGCGAGGTGCCCGGCGGGCTCGTCCGCCGGCTGTTCCGGACCACGTGCGCGCTGGAGTCGGTGCCGGCGCGGGTGCCGGCCCGCCTGACCGCCGACTCCCGCTACCTCCTTCTCGTCAACGGCGAGGAGGTCGGCCGGGGCCCGGTCAGGTCCCAGCCCCAGCGCATGTGTTACGACGACTACGATCTCGCGCCCCGGCTGCGTCCGGGTACCAACACCGTCAGTGTGCTCGTCACCCACTACGGTGATCCGAACGCCTTCTGGCAGCCCGCCTCGTCCACCGCCGCACCGGGCGCCGCCACGGCACCGGGCGGCCACACGGCGCTGGTCTTCGAGGCCGACCTCGGCGGCGGCACCTGGCTGACCAGCGACAGGACCTGGACCGTGCGGCACATGGCGGGCCTGGGGGCCGCGCCGCCCCAGGGCTTCCACGGCATCCCCGTCGAGGTCGTCGACGCGCGGAAGTTCCCGGCGGACTGGCTGAGGCGCCGCGAAGACGGCGACAAGAACGGCAAGAGCGACGAGAACGACAAGAACAACGGGAACAACGAGAAGGACGGGAGCGGGAGCCGGGGCATGGCCGCGGCATGGGTGCCCGTCCGTACCGTCCACGCCGGGCACATGGGTGGCCTGGCCCGCTCGCAACCGCCCGTCCATCCGTACGGGGCGCTGCATCCGCGTCCGATCGGGCCCCTGGAAGAAGGCACCCCGCTCACCCCCGTGGCGTACCGGCTCGGCGAGGAGACCCCCTCCGCGCCGGCGCTCGACCATCCCGTCGCCCAGGTCGCCCAGCACGTCGGCCGCCACGGTGACCTGTCGCGTACCCCGACGCCCGCCCCGCTCGCCGCCCCGATCCGGTTCCGGGCCGCCGCGGGCACCGCGCGCCTGGTCACCGCGGACTTCGGGCGGATCGTGTGCGGGCTGGTCGGCTTCCGGCTCTCCGCTCCGCGCGGCACCCGGATCGACCTCCTCCACCAGGAGAAACCCGTCGATCCGTCCCGGGCCGGCCGCGTCTCCAACGTGACCGGCGCGCGGTACACCGCCCGGGGCAGTGACGACGCGTTCGAAGCGCTGGAGGTGAACGGGCTGCGCTTCGTACGGCTCCTGGTCCACGCCGAGTCGGCCGGTGACATCGTCATCGGCGAGATCAGCGTCCGGGAACGCCTGTACCCCATCCGCGGCGCGGCGTTCTTCGAGTCCGACGACGACGAACTCAACCGGCTCTACGCGGCGGGCCGCCGTACCGTCACCCTCAACTCCCAGGACGCGTACACCGATTGCCCGACCCGGGAGCAGCGCGCGTGGGTGGGCGACGGTGTGGTGCATCAGATGGTGCATCTCACCACGTCCACCGACTGGTCCCTGGCCCGCCGTTACCTGCGGCTCGCCGACTCTCCACGCCCGGACGGGCTGCTGCCGCGGAGCGTGGTGGGCGACATGGAGTACCGGACGGGCCCCACCATCCCGGACTGGTCGCTGAGCTGGATCCACGGTGTGCACAGCCAGTTCCGCTACGAAGGGGCCTCCGCGACGGTACGGGAACTCCTGCCGTCCGTGGAACGGGTGCTGCGCTGGTATCTGCCCTACCGCAACGAGCACGGTGTGCTCGAACACGTGCCGGAATGGAACCTGGTCGACTGGTCCGCCGTGTTCCTGAGCGGCACCAGTTCGATCCTGACCGCCCTGTGGGCCAGAGCGCTGCGTGAGTTCGCCGAGATCAGCACGGCGTGCGGCAACGCGGGCAACGCCGCCTGGGCGACGGAGCTGTGGGAGCGGGCGCGCGACGGGTTCGAGGTGTTCTGGGACCCCGAGCGGGGAACGTACGTCGACCATCTCCTGGACGGTGTACGGCAGTCACCGGCGTCCCAGCTGGCCGGAGCCACCGCGATCGTCTCCGGCCTGGCCCCCGACTCCCGCCGGGACGCGGTGTCCGCGTGGATCGCCGATCCGAAGCGGCTGGTGGTGCGGTCCTGGATCGGCGGTGGCGACGGCGGCTACGACGACGCCAGGATCGCCGAGCAGATGCGCGGGGTGCAGACGGTGACCTGGGACCCGTGGGACGAGGTGGTGCGGGCGGAGCCCTTCGCCGGCTACCTGGTCCATGACGCGCTCGCGCTGTGCGGCCGCACGAGGGAGCTGACGGCCGCGCTGCGCGACTGGAGCCGGTTCCTCACCGACGGGTACGACACCTTCGGCGAGTGCTGGGGCTGGGGGACCCCGGCGCACGGGTGGAGTTCCACGCCCACGCGGGACATCGTGATGTACCTCCTCGGCATCGAGCCCGGTGAACCGGGCTTCGTCTCGGCCCGGATCCGGCCCGCGTTCGGGGTGACCGAGGAGATGAGCGGCGCCGCTCCGACGCCGTACGGGCTGCTGCGTGTGCGGATCAGCGGCACCGGCTGTGAGGTCGACAGTCCGGTGCCGTTCACCTTCCGGGCGGCCGACGGGACGACCACCGCGCACCCCGCCGGCCGCGCCGTGTTCCGCTGACCGGGGCCGGGGGCGCCGGGCGTGCCGGGGGCGCCGTACCGCCCGATAGGCTGGAGCGGCGGCATGCCGCGCCCGCGCTCTCGAAGGTAGGTTCATGCCCCGGCAATCCCGGCGCCCCACGGTCAGTGATGTGGCCCGCCTCAGCGGCGTCTCCCCGGCGACCGTCAGCTACGTACTGAACAAGAGCCCCGGGCAGAAGATCTCCGCGGCCACCTCCGAACGGGTCCGGCGCGCGGCGGAACAACTGGGGTACGTCCCCAACGCGGCGGCCAGTACGCTGCGGCGCGGGCACTCCCGGGTGGTCCTGGTCGTGATCGACACACTGAATGTCGGCCACACCAACGCCCGCAGTGTCGAGCCGCTCGTCGAAGCGATCACGTCGTGCGGCCTCACGGCGCTGACGTACTCCCTCACCTCGGAGGACGATCTGCTGGGGGTGGTGCGGACGCTGCAGCCGTTCGCGGTCGCGACCCTCGCCTTCACCTCGGGCGCGGTGCGGCAGAGTCTGCTGGCCGTCGGCGCGCGGCATGTGATCGGGCTCAACACCGCGGAGGGCGAGGATCTCGGACCGGCGCGGCCCGGGGAGGCCGCGATCGGCCGGACACAGGTGCGGCATCTCGTGGGGCGCGGGCGCGGGAAGATCGTGTACGTGATCCCGGACGGCTCGCCACGGCTGCCGATCGCCCGGGCGCGGCTCCGGGGTGCCCAGGAGGAGTGCGCGCACCAGGGGCTGAGCGCGCCGCTGGTGCTGTCGCTGCCGATGGACCGCCGCGCCATGGCCGACGCGCTGTCGTCCCTCGCGTCCTTGCGCGGCGCCGGGGGTGTGGCGGCGTCGGACGACCGGATGGGCATCGCCGTCCTGGGCGCGATGGCGGATGTGGGCTGGTCCGCCCCTGGCGACCTCGCCGTGGTCGGCGCGGACAACTTCGCGGAGAGCGCGTTCGCCGTTCCCGCGCTCACCTCGGTGTATCTTCCGCTGGCCGGTCTCCGGGCCGTTGCCGCGGAGTGGCTGAGCACGATCCTCGCGGCGGACGGGCCGCCCACCGATCACGCTCTGCTGGAGTGGGACGAGCCGGCCGAGATCGTGGTCAGGCAGTCGTCCTGAGTCCCGCGCGGTCGGCGGTCCCCGGCGTCCGATGATGACCAGGTCCGTGTCTCTCCGCTCCTCTTGACGCTCTCCTCTTGACGCCCTTCTCTTGACGCTCTTCCACGCCCGTTGCCAGACTGGCCGACGCGCCACAGAAAACGCTTGCCGTGCCGAACTCCGGCTGTTCCAGGGCGAGTTGCTCATCGCTGCCCCACAGGTGACCCGGCTGATCCGGACGCATCACCCCGGAGCAGGATCCCAGGACGACCGCGGACGCGAGCACGGCGGGCGCCCCTGCCCACAGGCATCCTCCCCCCACAGGAGAAGACGACATGGGAATACGCAGAGCCGCAGCCCGCAGAGCCGCAACCCGCCGTGCCCGCGCGGCCGCAACCGGACGCGGGAGGCGGGGGGTCGCCCTGTCCGCCTGCGCCGCCGTCCTGCTCACCGGCGCCACCGCCCTGACGGCTCCCCCGAGCGCGATGGCGGATCCGGCCGCCGATCCGGCTCCCCGCCGCGCGGCGGCGTGCGGCGACGGCTCCTTCCAGGCGGAGGCCGTGCTCAACGGCGGCACCTGGAACGCCCGGCGCGGCAGCACCGTCGTGTACACCGGGACCGACATGCGCGCCGCGGTGCAGGCAGCGATCGGCAGCCTCACCGCGGGCCGCACCGCGAAGGAGCGGGTCGTGGTCCGGGGGTCGGGCTCCATCAGCGCCAACTCACGTATCTCCCTGCCGAGTTACACCACCCTCGACGTCTGCGGCACGATCAACGTCACCGGGTCCGGCTCCGGGGACCAGGCACCCGTGTACGCGCGCGGCTCCCGTGACATCGAGGTCCAGAACCTCAGCGTGACGGGCACTCCGCTGTACGGCGTCTTCCTGCGCAACGTACAGAATGTCGTGCTCGGCCAGATCGACATGCGCCTGTCGGCCGGTCTGGGCGTACGTGTCGACAACCGGGGCGACACCAGCCAGTGGACGCGGAACGTCAGGATCGACAACGTGTACGTGTCCGGCGCGAGCAGCCACGCCGTGGAGACGTACGGGGTCGACGGCCTGACCGTCGGCACGGTGACCGCCCGCAATGTGGGCGAGTCCGGTCTGCTGCTGAACCAGACCGTCAACGCCACGGTCACCAAGGTGGACGCGGACGGCGCCGGCACCGGCACCGGCTACGCGGCCTTCCGGATGGCCAACCGCAACGGGAGGGTGGGCAGCGGCTACCCCACCAACATCCGCGTGGGCGAGGTCGTCGCGCGCGGCGGCGGACGCGGGGTCTTCTGCGTCTCCGAGAGCGGTGGGGCGGTCATCGACCGGATCAATCTCTCCAACACCGGGAACAACGCCGTCCTGATCGAGAACTGCTCCAACGTGAACCTCGCCGCGCAGAGCGGCAGCGTCACCGGCGGCGGGGAGATACGGCTCGCGGCCCGTACGGAGTTCGCCAACAACGCGGACATCGTCGTCCAGAACCTGACGGTGACCAACTCCCGCATCACGGAGAACCCCTGCGGCGTCAACACCACGTTCCGCAACAACAGACTCGTCAACAGCCAGCAGACCATCTGCTGACGAGCCGCCGCGAGTCCCGGTCCCCCGCCTCCCCCGCGTCCCCTGCTCCGTGGGACCCACCTGGTCCCACGGAGCAGGGGCCCCTCACGCCGACGGCAGCGGTGGACGCACTCTCACCTGGTCCGCCGGAACTGGGCGAGGATCTCGCCCGGCGTCAGGGCACGGTCGAGGAACATCAGGTCGTCCATGCGGCAGTCGCAGGAGTTGCCCTCCCTGGTGTTCTGCGGATAGCTGCCGCCGATCTTGATGCCGCGCGGGTCGGTGGGCGATGTGGTGTCGGGCTCCGGTTCGCCCTCGACGGACCAGGGGTCGCCGGTGGCGGTGTAGAAGCCGGGCAGCGGGCGGCCGTTGCGGTAGAGCGCCATCGTGCCGTCGTCGTAGTCGAAGGTGGCCGCGAGGAACACCCACTCCCCTCGCGGCAGCAGCGTCGTCCAGTCGGCGTCGGCGGCGAAGGTCGCCGAGCTTCCGTCGTCGAGGCGGCGGCCGAGCGCGACCACCTTCATCTCGCCGTTCACCGTGATGAGTTCGAGGAGGGCGCGCACATCATGGCCCTGGGAGGTGCCGGAGAGGACGCCGGCCAGCCCGACCGCACCGTAACGGTCGGTGGGATCCGCGGAGTTCGAGTTGAGGCCCGGGTTGTCGCCGGTCATCTTGAACCAGCCCATGACGGTGGTCTCGCGCACGCCGTTGAACGCGCGCAGCGAGGCGACGCCGCCCGGGGCGTAGACCCCGGCCTTCCAGTCGTCGTTGCCCGCGGTGGCGGGCGAGATCTGCCCGGTCCGCAGAACAGGGCCGCGGGCGCGGTCCCACACGCGCATCTGCGCGCCGCCGTTGACGAGTCGGATGTCGGTGCCGGACCCGCCGCGGTCGCTTTCCCACTCCGGATTCCCACGTACGGGATGGGCGAAGTCGTAGTACGCGACGAGATTCGGCCGGAGGCTCGCCGGTACGGGGGCGGAGGCCGCGGTCGCCTGCTGCGCGGGGGCGAGCGCGGCGCCCAGCAATCCGACGGCCAGCGCCAGCGCCCCCGCGGCGCGCAGACCGGCGCTACCGCGCATCGGACACCTTCCAGATCGTGCCGTTGGCCTTCGCGAGCACGTAGAGCTCGCCCGCACGGTCCGTACCGAAGCGGAGGTCGACCCGCTCGTCGCCGGCCAGCGTCCGCATCGAGGTCACCGCACCCTGGGCGTCGAAGAGCTGGAGCTGGTGGACGCGGGCGAGCGGTCCGCCGCGGCGCATCTCGCGCACCTCGGAGTAGAAGACGCGCCCGCTCACGCCCTCGGAGTAGATGTACTTGCCGCGCAGTTCGGGAATCCGCGCTCCGCGGTAGACGAATCCGCCGATGAGCGCGTTCCCGCTGTCGGCGCAGGGCCTGTCCGCGGGAGGGTTGTGGTCGAAGGCCGCGACCGGATAGGTGTAGCCGTTCTCGGCGTCGTCGGCCGGGAGGGGGAAGACCCCGCAGGTGGGGTTGTCGGCCTTCCGGTAGGTGAAGGGCCCCTCGCGGTCGCTCCAGCCGAAGTTGTCGCCCGCCCTGACCTCGTAGACGGACTCGACCCGGTGTTCGCCGATGTTCCCGACGAACATCTGGTGGCGTCCGCCGGTGTCCCAGCTGAAGCGATGGGGGTCGCGCAGCCCGTACGCGTAGATCTCGCCGAGCCTGCCGGGCTGCCCGACGAAGGGGTTCGAGGGCGGGATGCCGTACTTTCCGCCCGGACCGTCGTGGCCGAGGGGGTCGATCCTGAGAATCTTGCCCTGCGGCGCGGTCAGATCCTGGGGAACCGTGCCTCCCGCGCCCGCCCCGCCGTCACCGACGGCGACATGGAGGAGGCCGAAGTCCCGCTGCCCGGGGCGGGCGTTCGGATCGAAGCCGATCTCCTGGATGTCGTGGTAGACATCCTGGAACCCCAGGCGCATCACCTCGCGCCGGGTCCCGCTGAACGTACCGGCCGCGGGGTCGTCAGCGGTCCACTCGGTGATCACGGAGTGCACGCGCGTGGTGGCGGGCGCCGGCAGATCCACCGGCTTGTCGGTGAGCGCGTCGCGCGCCTCGGTGTGAACGGTGTAGAACTTTCCGTTCTGCGCGAAGCGCGGATGGAAGGCGACGAAGCCGAATCCGCTGCCCAGCCCCCGGTGCGACCAGAAGTCGGGGCCCGCCGCCGCCCCCACGTCGAGGTACTCGCGCGGAGTGCCGTCGCGGTCCAGCAGATAGAGCTTGCCGTTGAGATCGGGGACGTACAACCGCCTGGAGCCGTCGGGCACTTCGCCGAGGTAGTTGATCCGGGCCCAGCGTTTCAGCCGGTCGTCCGTGGGAGGCGGGACCGACTCCGACTTCGGGAGGGTCGCGAACTCCTTGAGCACCAGACCGTGCCGGGAGACGGCGGGGTCCGGTAAGGGATCGTCGATCGGCGCGTCGTCCTGTGCGAAGGCCGGTGGCACGAGAAGCGCCATCAGCAGCACACCCGCAGAAATCACCAACCGGCTCCGGCCCGACTTGGGCATTCCGCTCACCTCATCGGTTCGCAGGGCGTAGAAAGCGCTTCCACAAGCGCCTGCGTCAAGCTACAAAGCTGGGGCCGGGGGCGACAAGAGGTGCGACACGAGAAATGTGATGCACACACCAATTCCGGCCACCGGCCTCATCGGATCCACCCGCGCCCGGCTGGGGCGGCCACCTCACGGGCCGGCGGCGGCGCGGTGGTCGTGGCCCTCCAAAAGGGTCAGCGGAGGGTGGGTGAGGTTCGCACCAGGCCGGCCTGGTAGGCGATGACGACGAGCTGGGCGCGGTCACGGGCGCCGAGTTTGGTCAGGGCGCGCTGGATGTGGGTGCGTACCGTCAGCACGCTGATGAAGAGGTCCGCGGCGATCTCCACGTTGGACTTGCCCTGCGCGGTGAGCACGGTGACTTCCCGTTCCCGCGGTGTGAGCTCGTTCAGGCGCTCCGGTGGTGCCATGAGGTTGTCCGGCGCGGGGGTGGCGAGGAAGCGGGTGATCAGGGCGCGGGTGGCCCCGGGGGACAGGAGGGCCTCGCCGGAGGCGACCGTACGGATGCCCGCCAGCAGGGTGTCGGTGGTGACGTGCTTGCCGAGGAAGCCGGAGGCGCCGACCCGCAGTGCTTTCGCCACGTACTCGTCGGTCTCGAACATGGTGAGGATCAGCACCCGGGTGCCCGCCAGCTCGGGGTCGGCGCAGATGACGCCGGTGGCGGCGAGGCCGTCCGAGCCGGGCATGCGGATGTCCATGAGGACGACATCGGGGTGGTGGGTGCGCGCCAGCGCCACGGCCTCGTTGCCGTTGGCGGCCTCCCCGACCACCTCCATGTCGTCGCAGGAGTCGATCAGGAGCCGGAACGTGCCCCGCAGCAGGGCCTGGTCGTCGGCGAGCAGGACACGGACGGTCACGCGGTTGCCTCTTCTCCGGCAGGGACTTCCCGGCGCTCTTCCAGCGCCT
This sequence comes from Streptomyces sp. NPDC056987, assembly GCF_042673865.1. NCBI lineage: Bacteria > Bacillati > Actinomycetota > Actinomycetes > Kitasatosporales > Streptomycetaceae > Streptomyces > Streptomyces sp. NPDC056987. Next base: position 55,690 of record NZ_JBHURV010000035.1, on the reverse strand, counting down.
GGGAATGGATCGGGAGCGCGGTGGTCACTTCGTAACCGCCTGCGGCACGGGGCCCGGCCCGCAGGTCGCCTCCGACGGAGTGGGCGCGCTCGCGCATGCCCATGAGGCCGAAGCCGCCGCCCGGGACGGTGGCAGCGGCGGCGACGGGTCCGTCGTTGGTGACGGTGATGAGCAGGCGGGAGTCACGGTAGGCGAGCTGTACGCGGGCCGCTCGGCCGGCCGCGTGTTTGGTGACGTTGGTCAGGGCTTCCTGAATGATCCGGTATGCCGTCAGGTCCACGCCCGGAGTCAGCGGCCGGGGCTCGCCCTCGGTGGTGACGGTGAGGGCGAGACCGGCGGATTCGCAGGCGGAGATCAGTTCGGGGAGCCGGTACAGGCCGGGTGCCGGTTCCAGGGAGTCCGCGTCGGGGTCGTCGGCCTGGCGCAGCACGCCCACGGTGGCGCGGAGTTCGAGCAGTGCGGAGGAGGTGGTGGACGTCAGGTCGGCGAGGATGCGCTGTGCCTGCTCGGGGTGGCTACGCGCAAGGTGGGCGGCGGTGCCGGCCTGCGCGTTGGCCACGGCCATGTGGTGGGCGACGACATCGTGGAGTTCGCGGGCGATCCGCAGGCGTTCCTCGGCCACACGCAGCCGTGCCTCCTCCTCGCGGGTGCGCTCGGCGTGGGCCGCGCGGGCGTGCACGGACTCCGTGTAGGCGCGCCGGAGGCGGGACTTGCCGCCGAAGGTGAGGGGCAGCATCAGCCACAGGACGGGGCCGACGGTCCTGAGCAGGAGGGAATGGCCGCTGGGGTCGGCGATCAGCCCCGTGGCCACCACGGCGGCCATGGTCAGGCAGCCGTAGACGCGTGTGGTCCTGGAGTCGGTGAGCGTGGCCAGCCAGTACAGCGCCGCCATGACCGGTGCCAGCAGCAGCGGGCTGAGCAGATACCCTCCGGCGGCCATGAGCACGGCCCCGGCCGCGGTCACGATCACCCCGGTCCGCGGGTGGCTGCGCCCCTTCACGACGGCGACGCAGGAGACGACGGCGATGAGGATCTGGGCGGGCCACTCCTGGGGCGGCCGGCCGCTGTCGGGCGTGGTGATCACAGAACCGAAAATCGCGCAGCCGAAGAGCCCGAACACGGTCACCGCGTCCACGGTGTGCGGATGACGCTCCGTATAGCGCTCAAGACTGAGGGACATCACACCTCTCCGGATGGGTTACGGGGCCAGGATGGCCGACAGCCGGCCGATGAGGAACTCGTGGCCACCCGGATCTTCCCGGGCGGCCCAGGCTGGGCCCTGTCTTCAAAGTAGCGCCTTCCGCCCGCGGCCCAGGCGGGACCGTGAAGACAGGGCCTGACGGGACGGGGTCGTCAGAGGCGTGCCGCGACCGGCTCTTCCGGGGCCTGGTCGGGAAGGGCCGAGGCGGCCGGCCGGTGTGTGAGCGCCTCGCCCTCGACATCGACGTGCGGCAGGATCCGGTCGAGCGGGCGTGGCAGCCACCAGGCCCGGTCGCCCAGCAGGGCGAGGACGGCGGGGACCAGGGCCATGCGGACGACGAAGGCGTCGAGGAGTACGGCCGCGGCAAGTCCGAAGCCGATCATCTTGATCATGGAGTCGCTCTCGCCGATGAAGCCCGCGAAGACCGCGATCATGATCAGCGCGGCCGCGACCACGACCCGGGCGCTGTGCCGGAAGCCGGAGATCACCGACTGTTCGGCCGTCTCTCCCTGGACGTGAGCCTCCCGCATGCGGGAGACGAGGAACACCTCGTAGTCCATGGCGAGGCCGAAGACGATGCCCACCAGGAAGATCGGCATCAGGCTCATGATCGGTCCGGTCTGCTCCACGCCGAACACGCCGGCTCCGTGTCCCTGCTGGAAGACCACGACGACCGCGCCGAGGGCGGCGAGCACCGACAGCAGGAAGCCCAGGGCCGCCTTGAGCGGGACGAGCACGGACCGGAAGACGGCCAGCAGCAGGATGACGGCCAGGCCCACGATGGTCGCCAGGTAGGGGAACAGGGCGGCCTGGACCTTGTCGGCGATGTCGATGTTGAGCGCCGTGGTGCCGGTGACCTCGAAGGAGGCTCCGGTGGCGGACTCGACGGCCGGCCGCTCGTCCCGGATGGTCTTGACGAGGGTCTTGGTCCCCTCGTCGGTGGGGCTGGTGGACGGCGTCGCCATGAACACCGCGGTGTCCGCGGCCTTGTTGAAGTAGGGCGGCGCGACGGAGACCACGCCCTTCGTGGAGCCGATCTTCTCGGCGATCGTCGTCACGGCCGCCTTCGCGTCGTCGGCGCCCTTCGCGTCCACGACAATGGTCAGCGGACCGTTGAAACCGGGCCCGAAGCCCCGGGCGAGGTCGTCGTAGGCGCGGCGCTCGCTGGTGGAGGTGGGCTTGGCCTCGTCACCGGGCATGCCCAGTTGCAGGGACGTCATCGGCACGGCGAGGGCACCGAGACCCAGCACGCCGAGGAGCAGTACGGGGACGGGGCGGCGCCAGACGAAGCGGGCCCAGCGGGTGCCCAGGTTGTCCTTGGCGTCCCGGGCGTCCTGGATGCCAAGGTTGTCCCGGGTGTCCTGCTCACCCCGCTTGCGCGCGGCGCCGGACAGTACCGCGCCGGGCCAGAAACCGAGGAAGGCCGGGACCATGGTCAGCGCGATGAGCACGGAGACGACGACCGCGCCGCTGGCGGCCAGACCCATCTCGGTCAGCATCGGAACGCCGACCACCGCCAGACCCGCGAGCGCGATGACGACGGTGAGGCCGGCGAAGACGACCGCGGACCCGGCGGTGCCCACGGCCAGACCGGCCGCCTCCTCCGGGGCGTGTCCCTTGGCGCGTTCCTCTCGGTAGCGGGAGACGACGAACAGCGCGTAGTCGATGCCGACGGCCAGCCCCAGCATCATCGCCAGGGTGCCGGTGTTCGTGGACAGGCCGAAGGTGGCGGCCAGGGTGGTGATCGTGAACATGGTGATGCCGACGCCGAGGATCGCGGTCAGCAGCGGCAGCCCGGCGGCGACCAGTGAACCGAAGGTGACCAGCAGCACGACCGCGGCCACCGATACACCGATGATCTCGGCGACGCCACCGGGACCGCCGCCGCTGTCCGTCGCGGAGCCACCGGCCTCCACGGTCAGACCCGTCTCACGCGCCCCGTCCACGGCCTTCTCCAGCGCCGTCCGGCTGGCATCGGTGAGCTCGTCGGCCGTCACCCGGTACGTGACGGTCGCGTACGCCGTCGAGCCGTCCTCGCTGACCGCCTTCGAGGCGAAGGGATCGGCGACGACGGCGACCTGCGAGCCACCGCCCAGTTCCTTCACCGCCCCCTCGATGACCTTCTTGTTGTCTGCCGCGGTGACCTTCTGCCCGTCGGGGGCGACGAAGACCACGCGGGCGGTCGCGCCGTCGGCGGCCGCCCCGGGGAAGCGCTCGCCCATCAGGTCGAACGCCTTCTGGGACTCGATCCCCGGCATCGAGAACCCCGAGTCGGTGGCTCCCGGCGCCCGGAGCGCGCTCAGCCCGACACAGGCCAGCACACCCGCCCACAACACGGCGACGTACCAGCGCCGCCTGAAGGCCAGACGGCCCAGTCGATACAGAAAAGTAGCCACGGCAAGGAACCTCACATCGGATCTCACGGACCCGACCAGGCTGCCCCGACGGGGGGCACCGGGGCGTCGTGCGGCTGCTGGCAGTCGCGTCTACCGAAACCGCAGCAGCCGCTACCGAATCCGCAGTACATCCGCGCCGGTCCGTCACACCGACGTCCGGATCGCTCCGTCATACACACCTGCGTCCGGATCACTCCGTCATACCGGCATCCAGATCACAACGCCCGCGTTCCCACTTCCCTGCCGTCCACGTAGGTCGCCACCACCTCGATGTCCCCGATACGCGACGGGTCGACGCGCCGGGGGTCGTCGCCGAGCACGGCCAGGTCGGCGCGCTTGCCCGGGGTGAGGCTGCCCAGGGTGTCCTCCCAGTGGCAGGCCCAGGCACCGGTGACGGTGTAGGCGCGCAGGGCCTCGTCGACGGTGATGCCCTCGTCCGGGCCGATCACCTGGCCGGAGTCGGAGGCGCGCTCGACCATGAACTGGACGGCCCGCAGCGGGGACCCGTCGGCGACGGGGCGGTCGGAGCTGCCGACGAGGGGGATGCCGTGGGCGAGGAACGCCCTGCCGCGGTAGAGCCACGGGGCCCGCCCCTCGCCCATGATCGCCGCATAGTCGTCGCCGAAGGAGCGCAGGAAATGGGGCTGGACGACCGCGCTGACGCCGAGTCGGGCGAAGCGCGGGAGCTGGTCGGGGCGGATCAGGCCGGCGTGCTCGATGCGGTGCCGGGCGCCGGGGCGTGGCCAGTCGCGCTGGGCACGTTCCAGCGCGTCCAGGGCGAGGTCGGCCGCACGGTCGCCGATCGCGTGGACGGCGAGCTGCCAGCCGGCGCGGTGACCGTCCACGATCGTGTCCGTGAGCACTTCGGGGTCGTCCTGCAACTGGCCGGTGTGACCGAGCCCTTCGTACGGCTCGCGAAGTGCGGCGGTCCTGGCCATCATGCCGCCGTCCGTGTAGATCTTCAGCGCGCCCACGGAGAGGCGGTCGTCGCCGAACCCGGTGCGCAGCCCGAGGTCGAGGGCGCGGGGGATGCCGTCGGCGTCGTGCGCGGCGACCGGACGCAGCCGGTCGGCGGAGACCATGAGCTGCACACGCAGCGGCAACATGCCCTGCTCATAAGCGAGTTGGTAGGCGCCCAGTTCGACGGGGCTGTGGCCGAAGAGGGTGCCGCCGATGCCTGCCTCGGCGCAAGCCGTGATGCCTTCGGCCAGACAGGTCCGGGCGGCGCGCCCGATCGCGGTGGCCAACTCCTGCTGGGAGTACGGCAGGCGCAGCGCGCGGGCGGCCCCCATGGCGCCCTCGACGAGAAAGCCGTTGTCGTGCGGGAGGCCGGCGGGGAGCAGGGCGAGAACGGCGGAGTTGACGAGGCAGCCGTGCCCGGACTCGTGCAGGATGCACACCTTGCGCCCGTGGCTGACCCGGTCGAGTTCGGCCGCGGTCGGATGACGGCCCAGGGCGCGCTGGTCGTAGCCGACGATGCTCACCCAGTCGCCGGGCCGGCCCGTCCGGGTGACGGCCTCCTCGACGACGGCGAGCACGTCGTCGATCCGGGTGCGGCCCGCGACGGTCACGGTGGTTTCCTTGAACCCCGTCCAGGCCAGGTGCACATGGGCGTCGACGAACCCGGGCAGCACGGTGGCGCCCTGAAGGTCGATCACCTCGCGTGCGGGAAGGGAGGCCACCGCCTCGTCGAGGCCCACGATCCGGCCCCGCCAGATGCCCAGCTCATGGGCGACGGGGTGGTCCGGGTCCATGGTGACGAACCGCGCGTTCGTCAGTCTGGTGCAGAGCATCGGCCGCGCCCCTCCGGCGGTGTGGGGTCAGTCGGTGGAGGCTGTGAGGGACCGGGGGCGCAGGTCGGTCCAGTGGGTCTCGACGAACTCCAGGCACGCCTCCCGGGTGTTCTCGTCGAAGACGGTCGTCCACCCCCCGGGGACCTGGGCGAAGGACGGCCAGAGCGAGTGCTGTCCCTCGTCGTTCACCAGGACCAGGAAGCGGCCGTCAGGGTCGTCGAAAGGGTTGGTGCTCATGGATCGGTGCCTCCTCGGGCCGACGAGCCGGCATGGGCCGAGCATTAGGTTAGGCTCACCTAATGCAGGATGAGCCTAGCCTCTCCCTTTCTCTCTCACAAGGAGATGTCCATGCGCCTGGCGATCGAACGGGTCCGCACCGAGGACGCCACGAAGGCGCCCCCGAGCAGGCCCTTCCGGACCACGCGCGGCCACCTCACGGGCCGGCCATGACCGGTTCCGCCGCCGGCCTCGCGGCCGGCGGAGAAGGCGCCTTCACCGGGTTCGGACTGCCCGGCGAACCGGGTGGCGACGCGTTCTGGGCGGCGGCCCGGACGCCCGTCTGCGTGCCCGCCGGCGACGGCGGCTGGCTGACCCTGTTCCTGTGGCGCGGGACGCCGGCCGTCATCGACTTCGAGAGCTGGTCGCCGCCGGTCCCGCTGCGCCGGTGGGCCGGCACGGACTGCTGGTACGCCGAGGTGCGCATGCCCGCGCGGCTGCGGGTGACCTACCGGTTCCTCGTGGACGACGAGGCCCACGCCGACCCGTTCAACCCGGTCGGCGCGGGCGGGGAGCGGTCCATCGCCTCGACCCCGGACGCCCCGGCCCAGCCGCACTGGCCCGTCCTCGGCACCGGCGCCGATGCCGTCCTGCCCCTCCCGCGCACCCGGCTCCGCTGGACCAGCGGGCGGCTCGGCGGACGGCGTACGGTGCGCGTGCACCCGGCGGGCGGCGGCGGGCCGGTGGTCCTCCTCCTCGACGGGGACGACTGGCTGCATCTGCACCCGGCCATGACCGCGTTCGACTCGGCCGTCGCCGCGGGCGAGATGCCTCCCGCGACCCTGGTCTTCCTGCCGGCCGGGGACCGGCAGGCCGAGTTCGGGTGCAGGCCCGAGCTGTGGAAGGCGGTACGGGACGAACTGCTGCCGCTGGTGGCGGAATCCGGCGTACCGGCCGACCTGGAGCGGCTGGTGGTCGCCGGGCAGAGCCTGGGCGGGCTGAGCGCGTTGTACGCGGCCCTGGAGTTCCCGGACCTGGTCTCGCGGGTCGCCTGCCAGTCGGCGTCCTTCTGGTGGACACCCGGCGCCATGGACCGGGCGGACCCTCTGGACGGACCGGTCGGCGGCGCCGTCGCCGCGCGGCTGCGGCAGGGCCCCGACCTGTCCGGTCTGCGGTGCGCGTTCGACGTGGGGGAACACGAGACGCGGATGCTCCCCCACTGCGAGCTGACCGAGACTTTGACCGAACGGGCCGGTGCGACCGTACGGGTGTCACGGTCGGCCTCGGACCACGACCGGGCCGGCTGGCGGCACGCCCTGCTCAGGGACGTCGCCTGGGCACTCGGCTGAGCGGTTCACACCAACGGTTTCCCACCGAGCGGTTCTCCACGAGCCGTTCTCCCTCGGGCGGTTACGGAGACGTGCGCGGGCACGTCTCCGTAACCGCCGTCCGGCGCCTCACCGGGCCACGGCCCGGCAGTAGTCCGCGTCACCGGCGAGGAGGTTGCGGTGGGTGCCCTCCGCGGTGACGACGCCGTCGTCCAGGACGAGCACCCGGTCGGCGGCGTCCAGGAGGGCCGGGCTGCTGGTGATCACGAGTGTGGTGCGGCCGCGGCGCAGCTTGGCGACGTTGCGCGCGACGAGTTGCTCGGTGACCGCGTCGACGGCCGTCGTCGGGTCGTGCAGGACCAGCACGTCGGTGTCGGCGGCCAGCGCGCGGGCCAGCGACAGCCGCTGCCGCTGCCCCCCGGACAGATTCGCCCCGCGGTCGCGCACCGCGTAGTCCAGCCCGTCGCGGTGGAGGGCGACGACATCGGTCAGCATGGACGCCTCGACGGCCTCGGGAAGCGTGCCGCTGGTGCCCGACGGGTCGATGTTCGTGCGGAGGGTGCCCGCGAAGATCTCCCCGTCGTACGGGTTGACCAGCATGTGCGCGCGGACCGACTCGATCGTCAGGTCCGCGATCGGCTGTCCGCCGACCCGTACCACTCCCTCGTACGCGCCGGGCGCGACGTTCACCGCGAGGACCGACGCGAGGTCGGCCGCCGCGCGCGGCTGGTAGGCGGCGATCGCCACGAACTCCCCGGCAGCCACCTCGAACTTCAGCCCGCGCAGCGCCCCGTACCGGACACGGTCGACCGCGAGGTCTCCGCCCGGGACCGGGCGCAGCGGCCCCGGGGTCGTCACCGGCGGGGCGGCGAGCACCAGCGCCATCCGCTCGGCCGAAGCGCGCGCCATCATCACGTACTTGGGCATCTCCGAGAACATCTTGAGCGGTTCGATGATGAACTGCGCGAGGCCCACCGCCATGACCAGTTCCCCGATGGTGATCCGGCCTTCGAACGCCAGCCAGCCCGCCGTCAGGGAGACGGCGGCGGCGAGGACCGCGTTGAGGGCCAGCGCGGTGCCCGCGTACGCGCCGTTCACCTTGGCGACGGTGATCGCCTGGCGCTTCGCGTCCGTGCTGACCTCTCGGTAGGAGCCGAACGCCGCGTGGTTGCCGCCGAAACCGTGCAGCGGGCGCAGGCCGGTGATCAGGTCGGCGACCTTGGCGCCCGCCCGCGCCACCCGGGCCTGCTGTTCGCGGGTACTGGCGCCGATCCGCCGGGACATGACGGCCAGCACCGAGAGGATCGCGACGGTCCCCACGATCACCAGCAGGCCGAGCCGGATGTCGGCCAGCCCCAGCGCCACCGCCGCGACCACCACCGCGACCAGGGAGCTGATCAGCAGCGGCACCACCTCGATGATGTCGGCGGTCTGGTCGGCGTCCTCGGTGGCGATGGTCAGCACCTCACCGGATTTCAGGTCGACGTCCCTGGCCACCGGCTGGAGCCCGCAGGCGGCGACCCGCACCCGCCAGCGGTGCGCCTCGGTCGTGTTGGCCTTCTGCAGGACGCGCATCCCGAACCGCCACGACAGCGACACCGTCGTGATGATCACGGCCAGCGCGGCGATCGACAGGCCGAGCGCGCCCAGGCTCCGGTCGCGCATGGTGTGCTCCACGATCAGGCCGAGCGCGATGGGGAAGGCGGTCTCCCCCGCCTGGTACAGGCCCATGAGGACGGTGCCCTGGACCATGGCGCCGACGTTGCCGCGCAGCGCGGTCCGCAGGATGTCCGACCCCGGTCGGGGCCGGCGCGTGTCAGATGTTTTCATCAAGATGGCGGGCAATCGCTTCCGGGGTTCGCAGGGTGAAGAGATCACGGATCGTGATCACGGGACCGTACTCCCGGCGGAGCAGCCCGGTCAGCCGCACCGCCAGCATGGAGTGCCCGCCCAGGGACACGAAGTCGCTCACCGCGCTCACCTCGTCGTCATCCAGGTCGAGTGCCTCGGCGAAGAACTCGCAGACCAGGGTCTCGGTCTCGGTCTCCGGGCCGCGTTCGCCGGCCGTGGTCAGCGCGCCGAGCGGCCTGGCCTCCGGCAGCGCCTTGGTGTCGGCCTTTCCGTTCACGGTCAGCGGGATGCTGTCGACCTGGGCGAAGTGCGTCGGGCGCAGGAAGTCCGGCAGCCCGGCGCCCACCTCCCCGGCGACCCGTGCCAGGTCGGCGCCCTCCAGCACGAGATAGGCGGCCAGCCGGTACGCGCCGTCGACCCCCGGATCGGGCTGGGCGACCGCGGCGGCGAACCGCACCGCCGGGTGCGCCGCGAACGCCGCCTCGACCTCGCCGGGTTCGACCCGGTGCCCGCGGATCTTGACCTGCTGGTCGGTGCGGCCCAGGTAGCTGAGGTTCCCGTCGGGCCGGCGGGACACCAGGTCCCCGGTGCGGTACATGCGCGCGCCGGGTGCGCCGAACGGGCAGGCGACGAAGCGGTGCGCGGTCCGGGCGCTCTGCCCGAGGTAGCCGCGCGCGATGCCGATGCCCGCCACGTACAGCTCACCGGGGACCCCGTCGGGCAGCAGCCGCAGCCACGGGTCCAGTACGTACACCTCGGTGTTGTCGATGGCCACGCCCACCACCGGGTCCTGGCATTCGAAGGTGCCGACGCCGAGGGTGTTGATGGTGTACTCGGTGGGCCCGTACAGGTTGTAGCCGACGGTCCCCTCGGTCTCGGCGAGCCGCCGCCACAGCGTCGGGGTGACCGCCTCGCCGCCCAGCAGCACCAGTGCGGGACGCCGTGCGGGGTGGTCGAGCAGGCCCTCGGCCACGAGTTGCTGCGCGTAGGTGGGGGTCACGTTGATGACGTCGATCCCGTGGTCGAGGCAGTACTCGACCAGCCGGGGGGCGTCGCGGCGCAGTTCCTCGTCGCAGATGTGGACCTCGTGGCCGTCGGCGAGCCACAGCAGCTCCTCCCACGACATGTCGAAGGCGAACGAGACGGTGTGCGCGATTCTGAAGGTCCGGTGGCCGTGCTCGGCGAGGACCGGTTCGAAGATCCGCCGCTGGTGGTTGATCAGCATGTTGGTGAGTCCGGCGTACTCGGTCACCACGCCCTTGGGCCGCCCGGTCGAGCCGGAGGTGTAGATCGTGTACGCGGGGTGCCGCAGGCGGTCCGGGTCGTCGGGGGCGAACGTCCGGTACGGCTCGGCCTCGGGCAGCGGGCGGTCCAGTTCGATCAGGTCGCCGCTCAGCCGGGGCGACACGGCGCTCACGGTGAGGATCACCTCGGGCCGGGCGTCCGCGACGATGGCCGCGATCCGCTCGTCCGGGTGGTCCAGTTCCAGCGGGACGTACGCGGCGCCGACACGCAGCACGGCGAACAGCGCCACGATCGAGTCGAGGGAGCGCGGGATCGCCAGGCCCACGGTCGTCTCGGGGCCGATGCCGCGCAGGGCGAGCACCCCCGCCACCGCGCGGCTGCGGTCCTGGAGTTCGGCGAAGGACAGGGTGGAGCCGTGGGCGACGAGCGCGACCCGCCGCGGGTCGCGGTCCGCGGCCCGGTCGAAGCGGTCGACGACGGTGTCGGTGCCGATGTCGGTGTGTCCGGCGGGCCCGGGATCGGTGCCCAGCCCCGGCAGGGCGCCCAACTGCCCCGTCGACCGGGCCAGTTCCTCCAGCACGCGCAGGTAGTCGTCGAGGAGACGGCGGGCGCCCGCGGGGTCGTCGTCGCGGTGCTCCAGCTTGACCGTGAGCCGCTCGCCGGGCGTGACGACCCAGGTGAACGGGTAGTGCGTGGAGTCGTCGGCCTGGACCGAGGTGATGCCGTGCCGGGTGTTCATCGCGGCGAACGCGTCCAGGTCCAGGAAGTTCTGGAGCACGAACAGGTTGTCGAACAGGGTGTCGTGCCCACTGGCCCGCTGGATCTCGCCGAGCCCCACGTGCTCGTGGTCCATCGCCTCGACCCGGGCCGCCTGGACCGCCGAGAGGTACGCGCCGGCCGTGTCGCCGGGCCGGGCCCGCGTCCACAGGGGCACCGTGTTGAGCAGCACACCGACGATGCCGGAGTGGCCCTCGCCCTCCCGGCCCGAGACGGTCACCCCGAACACGGCGTCGGCGCGGCCCGTGCGGGCGCCGAGGAGGAGGCCGAACGCGCCGGTCAGCACCGTGTTCAGCGTGACGCCGTGTGCCTTGGCCGCGTCCCGCAGCAGGTCCGACAGTTCGGCGGAGAGTGTGTGCGTAAGGGCGCGCGGCAGATCGTCGGTGAGGTACGGGGCCGGACCGGCGAGCAGGGTCGGACCTGGCAGCCCGGCCAGGTGCTCCGCCCAGAAGCGGTGCGACACCGCCGGGTCCTTGGCGTCCAGCATCCGGGCGTAGTCCTCGAAGCCCGGCGTGGCCGGGGCCGCGTCCAGCGGTTCGCCCGTGACGAGGGCCTGATAGGCGTCGAAGAGGTCCCGCAACAGGATCTCGCGGGACCAGCCGTCCCAGAGCAGCAGGTGGTAGCTGAGCAGCAGGCCGTCCCGGCCGTCGGGCAGCCGGAGCACGGTCAGCCGGATCAGCGGCGGCTCGCCCGGGTCGAATCCCGTCGCGCGGTCCCGGGTGCGCAGGGCCTCGACCTCGGCGTCCGTCGTCGGCCGGAGGGTGCGCACCGCGACCCGCCGGCCCGCTTTGAGGACCTGGACCGGGTTTCCGTCGTCGTCGGTGGTGAAGCCGGCGCCCACGGCCGGGTGGCGCCCGATCACGTACGCCATCGCCTCGCCCAGCGCCTCGGTGTCCAGGCGCCGGTCGAAGGTGAAGTAGCTCTGTGCGACGTAGTGACCGGTCGGGCCCGCCAGTTGGGCCTGGAAGAACAGGCCCCGCTGGAGCGGGGTGGTCGGTGCCGTGCGTTCGGCCGTCGCGCAGGCGGCCGCGATCTGCTCCAGTGCGCGGCGCCAGTGTTCGGTGATCTCGTCGGGTATGCCCGCGGCGAGGGTGAAGGCCGCGTGCAGGCTGCCGGTGGTGTCGTCGGTCCAGGCGTTGACCTCGACGGCGTACGGGCTGCCCTGGTCGCCGCCGGTGAGGTGCGGCGCGTGGGACTCGCCGCCCCGGCCCAGGTAGTTGAAGAGCACCTGCGGGCGGGCGGTCAGCAGCGGGGCCGTCTGCGGGTTGAGGTACCTGAGCAGGCCGTAGGCGACGTGCCCGGCCTGGTCCGGCTGGCGTTCCGCGACCTCGCGCGCCGCCGCGACGGGGTCGGTGTGCGCGGTGAGCCGCACCGGTGCGATGGAGGTGAACCAGCCGATGGTGCGGCTGTAGTCGTGGTGGTCCAGCGCCGGGAACCGGCCGTGCCGCTCCAGGTCGACCGCGAGATCGGTGGGCGTGGGCTGCACGTGGGTCAGCGCGGTGCGCAGCGCGCCGCACAGCAACTCGGTGAGCCCCACGCCGAGTGCGGCGGGCGCCCCGCGCGTCACCAGGTCGCTCACCCCGGGCGCGAGCACGACCGTGGTCTCGCGCAGGCCCTGGTTCTCGCGCAGGCCCTGGTTCTCGCGCGGGTCCGTGGTCTCGCGCGGGTCCGGGGGCGCGGGCAGCGGCGCGGGGGCCTGAAGCGTGGTGATCCAGTGTCCGAGGCCGTCGGTCTCCTGGGCGGACCGCACCGCCAGTGCCTCGGCGTACTCCGCGTAGGACGTGGTCGGCGGTGGCAGCGGGGCGCCGCTCAGGGCGGTGGCCAGGTCGTCGAGGAGGACCAGCCAGGACACCGTGTCGACGGCGAGGTGGTGCACGGTGACCACCAGGGTGCGGCTCGCCGCCAGCCAGGAGAACGCGATGACGTCTCCGGACGCGGGATCGAGCCGTCCCGCGGCCTCGTTCGCCGCGGCGGTCGCGTCGGTGACATCGGTCGGGGTGACGGTGACCTCGCGGGCGGGGCCGGTGGACAGGGCCCACACACCGTGCTCGACGCGCAGCCGCAGCCGGAGGGCCGGGTGGGCGGCCACGACGGCGTTGGCGGCGCGCCGGACGTCGGCGAGACCGGTGCCCTCGGCCGCCACCAGAGTCCTGGCCTGGGCGAACCGGGCGAGCGAGCCGCCCAGTTCGCGCCGGCGCAGGATGATGGGTGTCGTCGGCAGCGGGCCGTCCGCACGGCGGGCCGGCGCGGACGCCACCTGCTGCGGGGTGCGCGTGCCCAGGTGGCCGGCGAGGGCGCGCGGTGTCTTCCACAGGAACACGTCCCGGGGGGTGATCGGCAGTCCGAGCGCCCTGGCCCGGTTGATCACGGCGATGGCGACGATGCTGTCGCCTCCGGCGCCGAAGAAATCGGTGTCGGCGTCCACGGCGGTGCCGGGCAGCGTCCGGGCGAAGATGTCGACCAGTGCGGTGAGTACGGAGTCGCTCGCGGCCACCGGGGTGTCGTCGCGCGCGGCGCGCTCGGTGAGCGCCCTGCGGTCCAGTTTGCCGTTGACCGTCAGCGGCAGGGCGTCGACCGCCAGCACCCGGCCCGGCACCATGTGCGCGGGCAGTGTGGCGGACAGCAGGGCGGTCACATCGCCGGGCACCCGGCCCACGAGGTGCCCGACGAGGTGGTCGCCGCTGTCCGCCACGGTGACGGCCGCGTCGACGACACCGTCGAGTTCCCGGATCGCGGCCTCCACCTCGCCGAGTTCGACGCGGAACCCCTTGAGCTGCACCTGGTCGTCGGCACGGCCGGCGAAGACCAGTTCGCCGTCGAGGGTACGGTGGGCCAGGTCGCCCGTGTGGTATATGCGGGAGCCGTCCGCCGCGAACGGGTTCGCCACGAACCGGCCCGCGGTGAGCCCCGGCCGGCCCAGATAGCCGAGCGACACCTGGTCGCCGGCGACGTAGATGGCGCCCACCCGGCCCGGCGGGACCGGCCGGAGCCGGTCGTCGAGCAGATGGGTGACCAGCCCGGGAAGGGCGCCGCCGATCGGGCTGACGTCGCCGGCGGGGCCGAAGTCCTCGTCGGTCAGTACCCGGTGGGTGACATGGACGGTGGTCTCGGTGATGCCGTACATGTTGACCAGCTCGGGCGAACCGGTGCCGTACCGCTCCACCCAGCCGCGCAGCCGCCCGAGGTCCAGTGCCTCGCCTCCGAAGATGATCCTGCGCAGCGCCGTGACCGGTGCGCCGGCGTGCCGGTCGGCCTCGATGAACTGGTAGAACGCGGACGGTGTCTGGTTGAGCACGGTCACCCCGCGCTCGCGGACCAGCCGGTGGAAGTCGACCGGGGAGCGGGTCAGGGCGTACTCCGGTACGAGCAGCTCGCCGCCGTGCACCAGCGCGCCCCACAGCTCCCAGACGGCGAAGTCGAAGGAGAAGGAGTGGAACTGGACCCATACGTCCTGCGGGCCGAACCCCATGCCCGGCCGGGTGTGCGCGAGCAGGGTCACCACGGCGGAGTGCGGTACGACGACGCCCTTGGGCCGGCCGGTCGAGCCGGAGGTGTAGATCACGTACGCGGGGTCGTCCCAACCGGCCCCGGGCCCGGCGCTGTCCGCCTGCGGCAGTTCGTCGCCCTGGACGAGCAGGCGGGCCGGTACGCCGGTCCGGGACAGCAGCCGGGTGAAGCGGTCCCGCTGGTCACGGTCCACGAGGACGACCTGCGGGGCGGCGTCGGTGAGGATGTACTCCAGCCGTTCGTCCGGGTACGCCAGGTCCAGCGGTACGTACGCGCCGCCCGCCGTGACGACCCCGGTCAGGGCGACGACCTGTTCGAGGGAGCGCGGGACGGCGACGGCGACCCGCTTGCCGGGCCCGACCCCCGCCGCACACAGGACGGCGGCCAACTCGTCCTTGGCAGCGGCCAGTTCACCGTAGGTCAGGGAGCGGGTACCGCCGTCGAGGGCGCACTGGGTGACAGCGGTGGCCCCCGGTTCACGGCGTACGGCGGCGTCGAGGAGTTCACCCAGGGTCGCCGGGGCGATCGGCGCAGGGCGCCGGTCGTCCCCGGGCGCCGGCCCGCAGACCGGGGCGTCCGGCCGGTCGAGGAGTCGAGTGAGAGTCCGGGTGAAGGTGCGCAGGATCGCCTCCGCGCTCTCCCGGCGCAGCAGTTGCCCGTCGTGGATGAGGTTGAAGCGCGGCCGACCGTCCGTGGCGCGCTCCACCACCAGCGTCAACGGGTAGTGCGGGGCACCCTCGTTGACGATGCCGGTGATGGCCACCTGGTCGTCGGGACCGCGCAGGGTGTCCACGTCGGTCGCGACGTCGAACACCACCAGGGTGTCGAACAGGGCGCCGGCGCCAACCTGTCGGCCGATCCGGGCCAGTGAGACATGCTGGTGCGCGAGCACCGTGCTCTGGTGTTCCTTCACCGAGGCGAGCAGCTCAGCCGCCGTGGTGCCGTCGGTCCACCGGGCGCGCACGGGGATCGTGTTGATGAACAGGCCCACCATGTCCTCGATGCCGGGCACCCCGGCGTCGCGCCCGGACACCGTGGAACCGAACACGACGTCCCTGGCGTGCAGGATGCCGCCCAGCGTCAGCGCCCACGCGCTGTGCACGGCCACGCTCAGGGGCACACCGGCCGACCGCACGGCCGCGTCGAGGTCGGTGGGGCGGGCGGATCCGGGGAGACCGGCGGGTCCGTCGAGACCAGCGCCGCCGGCGACCCCGTCCATGAGGTCGACGCCGGTCTCCGCGAACCGTTCGGAGGGAGTGTGTCCCTCGGCGACCAGCGAGGGTCCGGGCAGACCGGCGAGTTCGCCGCGCCACACCCGGTCGCTCTCGTCGTGGTCGCGCCGGGCGAGCCAGCTCACGTAGTCGCGGAAACCGCCGAGCGGATGCACGCTTCCCGGCGTGTGGTACTCGGCCAGCAGCGCGCGGAGCATCGGCGGCACCGACCAGCCGTCGGCGACGATGTGGTGCACGGTCTGCACCAGGACGTGACGGCCGGATCCCGTGCGGATCAGTGTGTAGCGCATCAACGGCCCCGTGGCCAGGTCGAACCCGGCGCGGCGGTCCCGCTCCGCGAGCGCGTGGAGCTCGTCGTCGGTGAGGGAGGGGCGGTCCAGCGTGGTGAAGGGCGCCACCACACCGCTCTCGACGACGGAGACGACCCGGCCGTCGGCGAGGGCCGTGAACCGGGCGGCCAGGTTGGGGTAGAGCGTGAGCAGCCGGGTGGCCGCCGCCGCGAGCCGGCCGGCGTCCACGTCGCCGGTCAGTGTCAGCAGTTGCTGCTCGACATAGCTGCCCGTCGTGTCGTCGTCGAAGACCGAGTGGAAGTACAGCCCTTCCTGCAACGGGGTGAGCGGCAGGATGTCCCGCAGCGCCGGGCCGTCCAGGGCGTCGACATCGGCCTGGGTGAGCCGTACCAGGGCGAAGTCGCTGGGAGAGTGGCCGCCTTCGCCGAGCGCGGCCAGGGCGGTCAGGGTGTCCTGGAAGTACCGGCCGAGGGTGGTGATGTCCTCGTCGGTGAACATCCCCTCGGGCCACGAGATGGTGGTGACCAGTTCGTAGGCGCCGCTCGCGTCGGGTTCGGCGATCGCGTTGAACTCCAGGGCGCGCGGCAGGCACATCCTCGGGTCGCGCTTCTCCCCCAACTGCCCTGTGGCGCCCGCGAGCTGCCACTCCTCGGAGGTGCCCGCGTCGAAGCGGCCGAGGTAGTTGAACAACACCTGCGGTGCGGGTCCGGTCGGCCCGCTGTCGGTCGGCCCGTTGTCGGTCAGATAGCGCAGGGCCCCGTAGGGGACACCGTTGCCCGGCACCCCGGCGAGGTCCTCCTTGACCGCCTTGAGGGCGGCGGCCAGATACGCCGGCGCGGTGAGATCGGCCGCCGCGCCAGGGTCCACGGCCACCGGGAAGAGGGTGGTGAACCAGCCCACGGTACGCGACAGTTCGGGCTCGAAGCCGACGGCGTCCGCCACGTACCGTGCCTCGCGGCCGTGGCCCTCCAGTTCGATGTGGGCGAACGTCTGGTCCTGTCCGTGGTCGCGGCGCCACCGGGCGAGAGCGACCGCGAGCCCGGTCAGCAGTACGTCGTTGACGCCCGCGTGGAACATGGCGGGGACCCCGCCCAGCAGGGCGGCCGTCTCCTCCGCCCCGAGACGGACGTTCCGCGTCCGCTCCCGGGCGACGGTGTCGGCCTCGGTCAGGGCACGCCTGCCCAGCGGTGCGTCCGCTCCGGGCAGGGGGCGCTCGGTCCAGGCGCGGTCCGCGTCGTGTGCCACGCGGCCCAGCAGCTGCGTCCAGCGCCGGAACGACGTTCCCACGACGGGCAGTTCGATCGCCGTACCCGCGGCGAACTGGCGCCATGCCGTGGCCAGGTCGTCCATCAGGATCCGCCAGGACACACCGTCGATCACGATGTGGTGGGCGACCAGGACCAGTTGCCGCGCCGCGCGGCGCCACACGGCGCGCAGCATCACGCCGTTGTCCGGGTCGAGCCCTTCGGTGGCGAGCGCCACACACTCCTCGGTGGGGCGGTCGCTCTCCTGCCACTCCACGACGGCCCGGCCGGGCAGGGGGATGTCGAAGCTCCAGCGGTCGCCGCGCACCAGCCGGGCGCGCAGCATGTCGTGCCGCCCCAGAAGGGCGGCGAGGATCGCGTCGAGCGCGTCCGGGGTCAGCTCCGCCGGTGTGTTCAGTACGACCGACTGTACGAAGCCGTCAATGGCGTCCGTGGTTCGGCCGAGCCACTGCACGATGGGGGACCCCACGACGGAACCGGTCCCGACGTCTCCGTCGTCCGCGGTGGAGACGTCTTCCCGGCTCGCCACCGCGGCCAGCGCCCCGAGCCCGCTGTGCGTGAAGATCTGCCGTGCGGTGACGTAGAGGCCCGCGTCCCGCAACGCGCTCAGCAGGGAGATCGCCAGCAGGCTGTCGCCGCCGAGCTGGAAGAAGTCCTGGTCGACACCGACCTGTTCCAGGCGGAGCACCGCCGCGACGGCCGCGCACACCGCCTGCTCCTCGTCGGTGGCGGGAGCCACGAAGGAACCGGTGCCCACCACGGGTTCCGGCAGGGCCTTGCGGTCGAGCTTGCCGTTCTCGGTGAGCGGGAAGCGCTGCATCACGACGAGATGGGTGGGCACCATGTACTCCACCATGTGCTGTGCGGCCCATGCCATGACCTCGTCCGCCCGCAGGTCCTCGTGGCCGGCCGCCGGGATCACGTACCCGACGAGGTAGGTGCCGCCCGCCGTGTTCTGCTTCGC
The DNA here is from genome assembly GCF_042673865.1 of Streptomyces sp. NPDC056987. Lineage (NCBI taxonomy): Bacteria > Bacillati > Actinomycetota > Actinomycetes > Kitasatosporales > Streptomycetaceae > Streptomyces > Streptomyces sp. NPDC056987. The sequence continues at coordinate 37,625 of NZ_JBHURV010000035.1, read as the reverse complement.
GACGACGCAGGTGTACCGCACCCCGGGGTGCTCCGCGAGGCCGATCTCGACGTCCTCGATCTCCAGCCGCATGCCGCGGATCTTGATCTGGTTGTCGGCGCGGCCGAGGAAGTCCAGCGACCCGTCCGGGGCGAAGCGCGCCAGGTCACCGGTGCGGTAGAGCCGGGACCCGTCGTCGGCGAAGGGGTTCGCCACGAACCGGGAGGCCGTCAGGCCGGGCGCGTTGACGTATCCGCGCCCCAGGAGGATTCCTCCCGCGTACAGTTCGCCGCCGACTCCGACCGGGACCGGGCGCAGTTCGCCGTCCAGCACGTACAGCTGAGTGTTGGGGTTGGCCCTGCCGATCGACGTCGACAGGCGTTCGGCCGCGCCCCGGTAGATGACGTGGGAGACCCCGATGGTCGTCTCGGCCGGGCCGTAGCCGTGGTACAGGGTGATGTCGAGCTGGGTACGGAACCGCTCGTACAGCTCCGGTGTCAGCACCTCGCCACCGCACCAGACGTGCCGCAGGCTGGCCAGGCGGCCGGAGTCGCCCACGATCTCCAGCAGCACGTCGAGCATGGACGACACCAGGTAGGTGAAGGTGACGCGCTGTTCGGCGATCACACTGATCAGGTGGTGCGGGTCGCGTTCACCGCCGGGCCGCAGGACCACCAGCCGCCCGCCGGAGACCAGCGGCAGGAAGATCTCGTTGATGGAGATGTCGAAGGACAGCGGCGCCTTGAACAGCGAGGCGTCGTCGTGGCCGAACCGCAGGATCTCCTCGACCTGCCATATCAGGCGCTCGCTGATCGCCTCGTGGCGGATCATGGCGCCCTTGGGCCGTCCGGTCGAACCGGATGTGAAGATCACGTAGGCCAGGGCGGTGCCGGGGACCGTTGCCTCGGGTGCCTCGGCGGGGTAGGCGCCGAACTTCCAGTCGCCGAGATCGACGGCCACCGGGCTCGGTTCGTGCGTGGTGTGTTCGCCCGAGTTGTTGAGCTGCAGGACGACCCGGGCGTCCTCGATGACGACGGCCCGGCGCGCGGCGGGCCACTGCGGGTCGAGCGGTACGAACGCGCACTTCGCCTGGAGCACGGCGAGGAGCCCGATGACCATGTCGGCGGAGCGGTCCAGCGAGATGCCGACGACCTGTTCGGGGGTGAGTCCGCGTTCGATCAGGTGGTGGGCCAACTGGGCGGAGTGTGCGGCCACCTCACGGTAGGTCAGCGACCGGCGCTCGTCGACGAGGGCGACGGCGTCGGGCCGGGTGCGCGCCTGCTCCTGGAACATCTCCATGACGGTCGGGCGGATCCGGTCGGCCCGGGTGTCGTTCCACCGGGCCAGGGCTTCCCTCCTCGCCGCCGTGCCCGACGGCGCGATGGTGCCGATGGGCCGGTCCGGGAAGTCGGCGAGGTCGTCCAGCGCGAGCTGGGCCTCGTCCTGCGCGACGCCGTCGGGGACGGTGATACTCAGGCCGTCGGCGCCGACGCCGACCTGCCAGTCCCCGTTCCCCGCACCGCCGTTGTCGACCCATCCGAGGAGGTCGGCGAAGAGCGTGCCGGGCGTGAGGTCGATGCCGTCGGGGCCCCGGCCCGTCGTCCAGTACGACAGGCCGATGGCGCACGCCTCGGCGATGGTCCGGTCGCCGTAGTCGCCGGTCCGCCCGCGTACGTCGTCCAGTTGGGCGGGAGAGAGCAGTACGTGAGGAGCGCGCGGTTCCGTCATCGAAGACTCAGCATCCTTCCGGGATACACAGGCCGGCCTAACCAAACTAAGGTTTCCCTAACTCCCCTGTTCGCTGCCCTCTCGCCAGGCGCGCCACAACCGCGCGTACCGGCCGCCCAGAGCCACCAACTCCCCGTGCGTCCCTTCCTCCACCACGCGCCCCGCGTCCAGCACGGCGATCCGGTCCGCCGCCATGGCCTGGGTCAGCCGGTGCGCCACGAAGAGCGTGGTCCGGCCCGAGCACGCGGCCAGCACGGCCCGCTCCAGCTCGGCGGCGCCCTCACTGCCCGCCTCGGCGGTCGACTCGTCGAGCACCACCACCGGTGCGCGGCCCAACACCAGCCGGGCCAGGGCGATCTGGGCGACCTTGGTGACGTCCAGCCGCTCGCCGCCCTCGCCGACCGGGGTGTTCAGCCCGTCCGGCAGCAGTTCGACCCATCCGCCGGCGCCGACCGTGCGCAACGCGTCCATCAGCCGGGCGTCGCTCGCGCCGGGCGCGGCGAGCCGCAGGTCGTCGGCGAGCGGCCCGGAGAACACATGTGTCTCCTGCGTCAGGATGCTCACCAGGGCCCGCGCCCCGGCCTCGTCCAGACCGGCGAGGTCGTGCGGCCCGATGCGCACCGACCCGGCCCCCGGGGTCCCGATGCCGGCGATCAGCGCGGCGAGGGTCGACTTGCCCGCCCCCGTCGCGCCCACGAGGGCGAGCGAACCTCCGGCCGGGATGGACAGGTTCACCTGCCGCAGGACCGGTTCCTCGCCGCCGGGGTACGTGAAGGTCAGCCCCTCCACCGTCACCGGGTACGGCCCGGCGTCCGCCGCCGCGACGGACACGTCACCCACCAGCCGGTCCTCGGCGGGCTCCCCCAGGACCCCCACCAGACGGGTGAGGCTCGCGCCCGACTTCTGCGCCTCGTCGAAGGTGAACATGATGGCGCCCAGCGGGGTGAACAGCCGGTGGAACATCAACGGGGCCGCCGACACCTCGCCCAGGCTGGCGGCGCCGGCCTCCAGCAGGGCGTACCCCACCACGAGGATCAGGACCAGCCCGATGAACTCGGCGCGGTTCTCCCTGCCGACGAACCGGCCGAAGAACCGGAACACCTCGACGCCGAGATCGCGCACCCGCCACGACTCCAGGGTGACCTTCTCGCGGACGGCGTCCTCCAGACCGTACGCCCGGACCGTGTCGATCCCGTTGAGGCCGCTGATCAACGCCTGCGCGCGGTCCGCCTGGGCCACCCGCTGCTTCCGGTAGAGCGGCGCGGACCGGGGCAGATACCAGCGCAGGGCGAGCCCGTACGCGGGCAGCGCGCCGGCCCCGGCCAGGCCGAGCCGCCAGTCCAGTCCGAACATGCCGACCGTGGCGATGACGACCAGGACCCCCGCCGAGAAGACCGTGGGGATGGCCGACCGGATGCCCTTGGAGAGCACCGCCACGTCGTCACCGACCCGGGAGAGCACATCACCGCGGCCGACCTGCTCGACGCGCGCGCTCGGCATTCCCAGCACCGCGCGGACGGCACCTTCCCGCAGCCGCGCGAGCAGATCCGCCCCCAGCCGCCCGATCAGGTACGTCGACACCGCGGTGGCCGCCGCGCCGAGCAGTGCGGCGGCCCCCATCACCACCCCGACCGTGACCAGCACCGAGCGCGACGCGCCCTCGACCACCCCGTCGACCACCCGCCCCAGCAGGAGCACGGGGAGCACCTGGAGCGCCGCCCCGGCCACCGTGGTGAGCACCGTGGAGGCCGTCAGCCAGGGGGCCCGGCGGCAGTGTGCCGTGACCCATCGGGTGGCCTCGCCCCCGGTCGCCGTGCGCAGGCTCGCCGAGGCGACGCGCGTGTCGGTGGCGCTCACCCAAGGACCGGTTCGCGCCGGGGACGGGACAGTCCGGCCGCCATCACCGGTCGACCGACGCGACGAGCTCGTCGATCGCGTACGGCAGGGAGAGCAGGGTGCTCTGGGACATGGCCGCGCCGACCGCCGGACCCTCGCTGTCCAGCAGGTACGAGACCTTGCCGTTCTTGACCGCGGACAGGTTGGTGAACAGCTCGAACTTCTTCAGTGCCGCCGTGTCCGCCTTGTCGTTGATCACGAAGATCCGGTCGACGTCGACCAGGTCGACCCGCTCGGGGGACAGCACGGTGAAGAACTTGCCGTCCGCGATCTCGTCGATCTTCGTGGCGCCCCGGTAGCCGATGCCCGTCACCAGCCGCCCGCGTACGTCGGTGGTGGTGAACGGCGCGAGCGAATCCTTGTACCAGGACAGCACGACGGCGGTCTGGTCGGCGAACTCGGGGTGCGCCTTGCGAGCCGTGTCGAGCTTGTCCTGGATGCCCTTCACCAGCGCGGCACCCTCGTCCTCCTTGCCGAGCGCCTTGGCGATGTGCACCGCGTTGTCCTGCCACGGCGCGCTGAAGGGCTCCTTCTCGCCCTTGGTGCGGCCCACCGTCGGAGCGATCTTCGAGAGCTTCTCGTAGCCGGCCTGGTCGATCTCGGAGTACACCGCGATGATCAGATCCGGCCGCAGGGCGGCGATCTTCTCGTAGTTGGGGCCCGCGTCACCGTTGCTCATGATGACCTCGGGACGGGTGTCGCCCCACTTGTCCTTCACCCAGGGCCACTGGGTGTTGATGTCGGGGGACGTGCCCGCCGGGTTCGGGTACTGGTCGACCATGCCGACCGGTTTGACGCCGAACGCCAGGATGGCCTGGTCATCGGTGTACCCCACGGAGACGACCCGCTGAGGAGCCTTGGTGATCTCCGTGGATCCGAACACGTGCTCCACGGTGACCGGGAACGCGCCGGAAGCCGCTGCCGGGGCGTTGTCGCTCTCCTTGTCCGGCGTGTCGGAACCGCATCCCGCGAGGAGGCCGACTCCCAGGGCCGCGGCGGACACGGTCGCCGCCAGCCGCCGCCAGGGCTTCACAAGAGTCGTTCGATGGAGAAGCATCCGGAATCCCTTGCTGTCACACGATCCACTGCGCCCCCGTATAAGGGCAGCCAAACCTTATCCCGATCAACTGAGGCAAGCCTAGCCTAACTTGTGATTTTTTTCTCCGTCAGGTACGAGCCGGGTGCACGCCGTGACCGCCCTGCGCCGGCCCGGTGGCTCCGGCCCGCATGCGGGCATGAAACCCGACCGGCGGCGCCCGCGGCCGGAGGCTCGCGGACCACGGCCGGCATCGCGTACGGGCCTACGGCGGCCCTAGAGGACCGGCCGGACGTGCGTGCGGCCGATCGGCACGATGAGCGGCCGATCTCCCACCGGGTCGTCAATCACCTTGGCGTGCAGCCCGAACGCCTCGTCCAGCAGCTCGGTGGTGATCACGTCCCGCGGGTGGCCCTGCGCCAGGATCGATCCCTCCCGCATCACGACGAGGTTGTCGCTGTAGCGCGTGGCCAGGTTGAGGTCGTGCAGCACCATCACCACGGTGCACCCAGACTCGTGCAGGTCGTCCACCAGGTCGAGCACGTCGATCGCGTGCGCCAGGTCCAGATACGTGGTCGGCTCGTCCAGCAGCAGCAGATCGGTGCCCTGCGCCAGGGTCATCGAGATCCAGACGCGCTGACGCTGTCCGCCGGAGAGCGAGTCGACCGGACGGTCGGCCAGCTCGGACACCCCGGTCATGGCCAGGGCGCGCGCCACGACATCGGCGTCGTCCGACGACCACTGGCGCAGCCAGCTCTGGTGCGGATGGCGCCCCCGGGCGACCAGATCCGTCACCGTCAGCCCCTCGGGCGCGACCGGCGATTGCGGCAGCAGACCGAGCTTCTTCGCCACGTCCCTGGTCCTGAGCCTGACGATGTCCTCGCCGTCCAGCACCACCGTCCCCCTGGCCGGCTTGAGCAGCCGCGTCAGGGTTCGCAACAGGGTCGACTTCCCACAGCCGTTGGGCCCGATGATCGTGGTGATCACACCGGGCGGTATCGCCACGTCGAGATCGTCGATGACCGCCCGGCCGCCGTACCCGACCGTGACGCCCCTGGCTGCCAGCCGTGCGACGTCCGTGCCCCCGGACCCGGCCTCGGTGATGAACTGAGCGGCCACAAGCCCCCCTTGATTAGGTTCGCCTTACCTTCTTACCATCTATCGGAGGTTCGCCCGCACCAGCAGGTAGACGAGGAACGGGCCGCCGATCGCCGCGGTGACCACACCGACGGGCAGAGTGATCGGCAGCGCCGTGCGCGCGACCAGGTCGGCGCCGATCAGCAGCAGCGCCCCCACCAGTCCCGAGGCCGGCATCGGCGGCGTCGGGCACTTCGCCAGACGCATCGCCACCTGCGGCGCCACCAGCGCGACGAACGGAACGGGGCCCGCCGCGCTCACCGCCACGGCGGCCAGCAGGACCGCGCACAGCAACAGGATCGCCCGCACCCTCGTGTACCGGACGCCCAGGCCCGCGGCGACATCGTCACCGAGGTGCATCGGCTTGAACTGGAACGCGGCACCGGCCACGACGGCCGTCAGGACGAGTGTGCACCAGAACGCCAGCCCCACCTCGTCCCACGACCGGTCGTCCAGCGAGCCGACCAGCCACGCCTGAGCCCTGGCCACGTCCCTGATGTCGGCCGAGACCAGCAGCCAGGTCGTGATCGCCTGCGTCACGGCGCTCACCGAGATGCCGATGAGGACGAGCCGGAAACCCTCGATGCCGCGCCGCCACGCCAGGAAGTACACCAGCAGCCCCGTACCGAGACCTCCCGCGAGAGCCGCCGCGGAGAGCCCCACCGAGCCGGCCACCGCCGCGGCGGTCCCGCCCGACACCGTCACCAGGAACACCGCGACCGCGCTCGCTCCCCCGGTGATCCCCAGGATGTCCGGGCTGGCCAGCGGATTGCGCGCGACGGACTGCGTGATCGCCCCCGACACCCCCAGCGAGATCCCCACGACGAGACCGGCCAGGGCACGCGGCATCCGCAGATCCATGACCACGAACTCGTCGACCTGCTCGCCCCTGCCGAGGATCGTGGCGATCACCCGGGACAGGCCGACGGGGAAGTCCCCGACGCTGATCGAGAGGCAGAACACCAGGAAGGTCACGGCCGTCAGCAGCAGTGTGACCAGGACGAGCCAGGGCCGCCACACGAACGACACGGGGCCGAGCCGCACGCCCGGCGCCACCGATCGCACGCCCGGCGCCGCCGATGACGTCCCACCTGTCCCGTTCCGCTGCACGTCTGTCCCGTTCACGTCTGTCCCGTTCACGAGTTCTTGAACTTTCCCCGCCACACCAGAACCGCGAAGAACGGGGCGCCGAGGAGGGCGACCATCACACCCGCGTCCAACTCGCCCGGCCGCACCACCAGGCGTCCCGCGATATCGCAGACCAGCAGGACGACGGAGCCGAGCAGACCCGCGTACGGCACCAGCCAGCGGTAGTCAGGACCGGTCAGATACCGGGCGATGTGAGCGACCATGAGGCCGAGGAACGCGATGGGGCCGCACGCCGCCGTGGCCGCGCCCGCCAGCAGGGTGATGGCGGCGATGCCGACGGTCCTGCTCAGCGCGATGTTCACGCCCAGCCCCCGCGCCACGTCGTCGCCCAGGTTGAGCAGGTTGAGGGCGGGCAGTGTGACCAGTGCCAGCACCAGTCCGACCGCGATGAACACGGTCACCGGCCCGATGACGTCGAATCCGGCACCGGCCACGGAGCCCGCGTTCCAGAACCGCAGCGCGTTCAGCGACGCCTGGTCCGACAGCGACACCGCCGTGGTCATCGCCATGAGGAACACCGTGATCCCCTGCCCGGCCAGGGCCAGTGTCAGCGGGTTGCCCGCACCCCGGCCGATACTCGCCAGGCCGAACACGACGACGCCGGCGACCGCCGCCCCGACGAACGCGAACCAGACGTACTGGAACGGGTCGGTGAAGCCGAACACGGCGATCACCGACACCACGGCGAACGAGGCACCGGAGTTCACCCCCAGCAGGCCCGTGTCGGCGATGGGGTTCCGTGTGTACCCCTGGATCAGCGCGCCACCGACCCCCAGCGCGGCGCCCGCCACGATCGCGAGCACCGTCCGGGGCACCCGCACCGTCCGTACGATGAGCCTGATCTCGGTGAGCCGCTGGTCGGAATCGGGCACGGCGAAGAGCCCGCGCCAGACCTCGGCCGGGCTCAACGCACGCGCGCCGACGGCCAACGACACCACCGCCACGACGACGAGGATCACCACCAGCGCGCCCAGACCCCCAACCAGACGCCGGCGCACCGCTGTTGGGCCTCCGGGCGCGCGGTGCTCAACCGCAGTTGTGAACATGTCGACGTACGTTATCCCTTTGGTCCGACCTTGCCGTTCGCGGTGTCAGCGCGCGGTGCCGTCGGCGAGCGGCCTCGCCTCGTCGGAGGTGGACTTGACCCCCCGGTCGAGCAGCGAGTCCAGGATCTCGCCGACCCGGATCGCGGTGTTGGACAGCAGCGATGTCGTGATGCCGTGCGTGTGCTCCGTACCGCCCTGGAGATAGATTCCGCAGCGCAGGCCGGGCTCGGTCGCGATGCGGTAGTCACGCTCGACGCGGACACGGCCCTGGTCGTCGCGGAGGCAGCGGTCGGCGACCTCGCCGAGGAGGCCGAGGGGGTCGGCCGGGCTGTACCCGGTCGCGAACACCACGACGTCGGCGTCCAGGGGCGTCTCCTCCCCGGTGACAAGGGACTTCACGGTGGCACGGACACCGCCGGGGGTCTCCTCGACCTCGGCGATCCGGGACACGTTGAGAAAGCGCAGCCGCTCGGTGCCGAGGACTTTCTCCTGGTACATCTGCCGGTACAGGTCGTCGATCAGGTCGATGTCCACCACGCTGTAGTTGGTGTTGCCGTGGTAGGCCATCAGCCGGCTCTTGACGCTCTCGGGCGCGGCGAAGTAGTCGTCGACCGCCCCGGGGTCGAAGATCCGGTTGGCGAAGCTGCTGTCGTCGGCGGGGCTGTAACCGTAGCGGGAGAAGACCGCGCAGATCTCGGCGCGGGGGAACCGGCGGTGCAGGTAGGCGACGTTCTCGGCGGCGCTCTGCCCGGCGCCCACGACGATGAACCGCGAGGGCTCGGTGTCCCCCGGTCCATCGCCCACGTCGTCGACCTTGCTCAGCAGATCGGAGTTGTGCCAGATACGGTCGCCACGCTCCACGCCCTCCGGCATGAGCGGACGCAGCCCGGTGCCGATGACGAGGTTGCGGGCCCGGTGGGTGGCGAGGCCCTCTGCCGACCGGACGGTCACGTCCAGGTACTCCACGGCGCCGTCGTGGACGAAGGGCGTGACGGAGACGACCTCGTGGCCGTACGAGACCAGGTCGCCGACCTTGGCCGCGGCCCACTCGAAGTAGTCGTGGAACTCGACCCGCAGCGGGAAGAGGCTCTTGTGGTTGATGAAGTCGATCAACCGGTTCTTGCTCCGCAGGTAGCACAGGAAGCTGAACTCGCTGGCCGGGTTCCGGAGCGTCACCAGGTCCTTGAGGAAGGACACCTGCATGGTGGCGTCGTCGATCAGCATGCCACGGTGCCAGCCGAAACTCGGCTGCTGCTCGAAGAAGCGGGCGGTGACCGGCTCCTCCCCGCCGACGTGTGCGTTGTGCTCGGTGAGCGCGATCGCCATGGCCACGTTGGAGGGGCCGAATCCGATGCCAATGAGGTCGTGGACCTGTGGTGCGTCGCCAGGAAGAACCTGTGACATGTCACTCCCATCGTGCGGTGAAGCCGCCTGTCAGGCGTGAGGGAAGGTACGAAAGATGGGCACGCCGACGGAGCGAGCCAGCTGAACTTAGGTGAGCCTAAGCTCATTTCGCGCACCTGTCGATAGGCGGTCCCGCCGCCGGAGGCCCGCCAACCGGGGCTTGAAATCACCCTGTTGCCAACTAAGGCAAGCCTTGCTTTACTCGCTGTCGATCTGTTCCTGCTCCGAGGAGGAAGCCCATGCGGGTGGTCATGTTCGGTTACCAGACCTGGGGGCACCGCACCCTGCACGCCCTCCTGGAGTCCGAGCACGACGTGGTACTGGTCGTGACCCACCCCAAGAGCGAACACGCGTACGAGAAAATCTGGAGTGACTCCGTCGCCGATCTCGCCGAGGAGCACGGTGTCCCCGTACTGATCCGCAACCGCCCCGACGACGAAGAGCTGTTCCAGCGCCTCAAGGAGGCCGACCCGGACATCATCGTGGCCAACAACTGGCGGACGTGGATCCCTCCGCGCATCTTCGGCCTGCCGCGCCACGGCACACTGAACGTCCACGACTCGCTGCTGCCCCAGTACGCCGGCTTCTCGCCGCTGATCTGGGCCCTGATCAACGGCGAGTCCGAAGTGGGCGTCACCGCGCACATGATGGACGACGAACTCGACGCGGGCGACATCGTCCGGCAGGAGGCGGTCCCGGTCGGACCGGAGGACACCGCCACGGACCTCTTCCACAAGACCGTCGACCTCATCGCCCCGGTCACCATCGCCGCACTCGGCCTCATCGCCGCCGGGCAGACCGAGTTCACCCCGCAGGACCGCTCCCGGGCGAGCTTCTTCCACAAGCGGTCCACCGAGGACATCCGCATCGACTGGAGCTGGCCGGCGGAGGACCTCGCCCGCCTGGTCCGCGCCCAGTCCGAGCCGTATCCCAGCGCCTTCACGTTCCACAAGGGCAAGCGCCTGGAGGTCCTCGCCGCGGTCGTGTCGCAGAACCGCTACGGCGGTACGCCCGGCCGTATCTTCTACCGCGAGGGCGAGGGGGTGGTGATCGTCGCCGGCGCCGACGCCCGCACCGGCCGCAATCACGGGCTGGCCCTCACCCGCATACGGACCGAGGACGGCCGGGAGCTGGCCGCGACGGAGTACTTCACCTCCATGGGGGGCTATCTGACCAACCGCCCCTGAGGCACCGGCGCGACCGTCCGGTCCGCCATGGTCGGTCGAGCCGATTCCAGTTCCCGCCGGGCCGCCGGACCGTCCGGGCGCCCCGCGCAGGTGACCGTTACGTCAGGCCACGGGTTCGATCGCCACGTCCAGGTGGTCGAGACCGCGCAACCCGTTGTTGATCACCGGTCGGCGTTCGAGGATTTCGAAGCAGGCGACCCGGTCGGCGAGCCTCTCCAGCAACGCGCTCATTTCCAGCCTGGCGAGGTGCATCCCGACGCACACGTGCTCGCCCCGCCCGAAGGAAAGGTGGTCCGAGGGGCGGCGGGTGATGTCGAAGCGCGTCGGGTCCGGGTAATGGCGCTCGTCGCGGTTGGCGGAGGCGTAGAGCAGCGCGACCCGTGAGCCGGCGGCCAGCGGGACTCCGCCGATCTCGTGGTCCTCGGTGAGCACCCGGGTGAACTGGGGCACCGGGGTCTCCAGGCGCAACGACTCGTTGATCGCGTGCGGAATCAACGAGCGGTCCTTGCGGAGCAGATCCCACTGGTCCGGGTTCTGGGCGAACAGCGCGACCGCGTTGGCGATCGCGAGGATGGTCGTGTCCAGGCTGGGAGTGACGTAGTCGAGCATCATCACGGGGCACTTGTCGTGCGGGATCTCGCCCCGGTCGGCGGCCTGGTAGAGCTGCGCCGCCCAGCCGTCGGGGTCGATCTTCCCGGGTACGGCGTCCTTCATGGCGAATGCCATGAACTCCTCGACGGCCGGTCCCGCCGCGGCTGCCCGGTCGTCGGCGGGCCCCTGGGTGTTCCAGATGGCCGCGGCCCACTCCAGCATCTTCTCCCGTCCGTGATCGGGCAGTCCGACCAGGTCCGACACCACGGTCATGGGCAGGTACTCCGCCAGTTCGGTGACGACCTCGAACCGGCCCTGGCCGACGACCCGTTCGACGACCCGGTCCGCCTCGGCCTCGATCCGCGGAGTCACCTCGCGCATCCGTTCCGGCCGCAGCGGCCGCCCCAGCACCGAGCGCATCGCCGTGTGCTCGGGCGGATCGCTGCACAGTGTGATCCCCTCCAACTGGGCGTTCACATCCGGGTCCACGAACACACCACGGGCCGACGAGAACGTCTGCCAATCCATCAGTGCCGCCCGCACCTCGTCGTAACGGGGCAACGCGTAGAGGTCGTAGCGGGACAGGTACACCACAGGCCCGAGAGCCCGGAGCTCGGCATAGATGTCGTACGGGTCGATGCGCGCCGATTCGGTGTAGAGATCGACGTCGCTGACAGGTATCTGGGACAACAGTTCTCCAGGGAACAAGCGGAGCGAACAGCGCGACGGCCAACTTACCGACGCCGCGCGGGAGGAGACGCGAAAAGCCGACGGGCTCCCCAGGAACATACGAAAGTAGGTCGTGAACTGTCCTTTGGAAGGGCCCTGGGAAGACTCTCCCGCGACGCGGGGATACCTCGCGTCGGCAAGAAGTGCCTACCTGCCGGCTTTTCTTTCCGTCCCGTTCACAGCCGTCGGCGGAGCCATCGGCGCAACCAAAGCCTGGTCTAGGTAGTTCACACCGACGCGAAGCCGCCCTCCGGCGCGGGACGGTGCCGGTATGAAACGACGCACAGCGCTGAAGGCCCTCGGATTCGGCATCGGGGGCGCGGTCGTCCTCACCGGCGGTGGTTACGGTGTCTACTACGCCGCCGCGAAGGAGGACACGGTCGGCAGGATCGCCTTCGACCGGGCCCTGCCGATCCCGCCGCTGGCCGAGTCGGAGGCCGGCACGCGGGGCGCCCGGGTGTTCACGCTCGGCATCCAGTCGGGCAGGACCCGGTTCAAGGCCGGGCCCACCACCCGCACCTGGGGCGTGAACGGCACGTACCTCGGCCCGACGATCCGCGCGCGGCGCGGCGAGCAGGTCGAGTTCGTCGTGCGCAACGGCCTGGACCAGGACACCTCGCTGCACTGGCACGGGATGCGCCTGCCCGCGGCCATGGACGGAGGACCGCACCAGGTCGTCCCGGCCGGAGGGACCTGGCGACCGCGCTGGCTGATCGACCAGCCCGCCGCCACGCTCTGGTACCACCCGCACATGCACGGCTCGACCGCCGACCACATGTACCGGGGCCTCAGCGGGCTGTTCATCGTCGACGACGAGGGCTCCGAGGCGTCGAAGCTGCCGTCCGAGTACGGCGTCGACGACATCCCGATGATCGTCCAGGACCGCGCGTTCGACGGGGACAACCAGTTCGAGAAGCGGGTGCCGCTGGGCGGCACCCTCGGTGTGATCGGTGACGAGGTGCTCGTCAACGGCACGATCGGTCCGTACGTCGATGTCACGACCCGGCTCGTGCGGCTCCGGCTGCTCAACGGCTCCAACGCGCGCCTGTACCACCTCGGGTTCTCCGACGACCGGCCCTTCTCGCTCGTCGCCACCGACGGCGGCCTGCTCGCCGCACCGTGGCGCACCGAGCGCCTGTACCTCTCACCGGGCGAACGCGCCGAGATCGTGGTGGCGTTCACCCCGGGTGAGCGGGTCGAACTGCGCTCCTACCCGTCCGAGTACGGCAGCGCGCTGGGACGGGTCGACGGCTTCGACGACCGTCTCGACATCTGCCAGTTCAGGGCCGCGGCCACCCTGTCCGACGGCGCGGAGATCCCTGCCGCGCTCGGCGCCGCACCGGACCTCGCCGGCGAACAGGTCGCGCGGAAGCGCTCCTTCGTGCTCGCGTCGGACCAGATCAACGGCCGGTCGATGGCGATGGACCGCATCGACTTCGGTGTCCGCGAGGGCACCGTCGAGGTGTGGGACGTGGTCAATGACAACGGTTTCCTGCACAACTTCCACGTACACGACGTGCAGTTCCAGGTGCTGACGGTCGACGGCGGGAAGCCGGAGCCGCATCTGCGCGGCTGGAAGGACACCGTCATGCTGGCGCAGGGAAAACACTACCGGCTGGCGATGCGCTTCCAGGGCCACACCGACCCGAACACACCGTACATGTACCACTGCCACCTGTTGCAGCACGAGGACAACGGCATGATGGGCCAGTTCGTCGTCCTCGGCGAGGGCGAGAAGGTCGGCGCCGTGCCGCGGACACACCACGGCTCCTGAACCCGTACCACGGGACGCGACGGACGCGTACGGTGGACAACTGTTCCGTCCCGTACGCGCCCGCCCTGAGGAGCCCCCTACGCGGTACTACGTGCTCGGCTCCGGTCCTCGTTCACCCTCGGGTGCCGGACGGCCTCGGGGCAGCGTGGCCTTGTGTCACCAGGCCTCCCACCGCTGGTCCGACGCGCGATTGCAGTCCCACTGAATGACTTTGGTGCCGGACTTGGTGGTGCCACCGGGTACGCTCAGGCACTTGCCGGTGGCGGCGTTCTGGTAGCCGGCGTCCCTGCCGACCGGATTCCCGTCCAGAGTCCAGAGCTGTTCCCTGCCGCTGCCGCAGGACCACTGAATGGCCACCACGCCGTTGGCCGAGTTCCCACCGGGGATGGCGAGGCACTTACCGCTGTGCCGGTTCTTCAGTCGGACCTGATTGCCGACGAACTCGGGATCCCAGCCCTGATCACTGGTGTTCGTGCTCCCGCAGGGCCACTGGATCAACTGGGTGCCGTTGGCCTTGCTGCCACCGGGTACGGCCAGGCACTGCCCGGTGCTCTTGTTCTGCAGCGAGAGAGGGGCTGCCGCGTCGGCGGTCGCCGGGACCGCCAGGACAAGGGCGGCCGACGCGGCGGCTGTCGCCAGAACCTGCTTGATGGGTCTCTTGCTGGACATGTGACGTGCTGTGCCTTTCTGTTCTGTGCACCTGAACAGGTGCTGTTCAGTGATGATGCGGTTTCGCGGGAACAGGTTGCTCACTCAACCTCCTTTGTGAGGAGCTGAGTTCGCGGTGCGCAGGACGGGGACGCGCCGCTCCCGGAGATCCCCGTGCGCGTACAGGTGGAGTCTCGCGTGCAAGTCGCCGTCCCCGGCCCGCTGACCACACGTCCGCACCGGCCGCCGTCCGTCGGTGTGCCTCCCGGCGGTAGAGCCGGAACCGCGGCAACCGGCGGACCGGCCTGGACGAATGAGCCGGCCGGCCCCGTGCCTTCTAGGCCACGAGCCGACTATGAGCCGGTCCGCCACCTCCTCGCATCGGCACAAGTTGCCTAGTCGGAGGCACCTGCACACACCCGTCGGCGAAGGCGCTACGGCTGCTCGCCCGCCGACGCGGAGACGCTTTCGGCATAACGCCGCTGCAGGTCGGCGATCTTCGCCCCCATCTGCGGGTCGTGATCATCAACGGTGTCGTACCAGTCGTACTTCTCCACCAGGGGCATGCCGATCCGGTCGGCGTGCGCGTGCGCCGGATGTGTCAGGTACTCCCAGTAGCCGTCGAGGTCCTCGATGACGAACACGCCACCGCAGTCGTAGTCGCTGCCGAATTCGCGGCCGACGACGAACGACTTCACCGCCGGGATGACCCGGCCCTGGTCGCGCATGCTCTCCAGAGCGTCGTCGATCTGTTCCTGCGTCACGCCCGCCTTGGCCTTCAGCCGGACACTGTGGTAGATCATCGTGCTTCCCTTCATCGGTGGTGGAACACACGCCGCCGGCCGGCGGCGACTCTTTCGCCTTCGAGGTCATGAGCCGACTTCGAGGCCACGAGCCGACTATGGACCGGTCCGGTACCTCGCCATATCGGCATGAGTTGCCTATTCGAGGCCGCCTACTGCTTCGTCCCGACACGGAGCCCGGCACCCGAGGAGCATCTCATCCTCATATTTCCTCTTGTCCACCCATAACCCCATATGGGTCGCCGGCGTCTTGACGCGCACCGAAACGGAGTGCACCCTTACTCAGGGAATCTCACCCCCGCCGAAACAGGGCGGATTTCGAGGGTCGGCGCATGAGCGATTCGGTGCACCAAAGAGCTGCACGCTTCCTTCTCATTCTTCTACGCCCCCAACACTCACTCCCCTGCCGGACAACGTTGTCAGACAGAGGGAAGGCATAGGGCGGCTCTACCGGTAATCGCGAGCAATAACGGGTGATGGCGCACTCGCAGGACATTTTCCGACTCATTTTTAACGCCACGCGACCGAGAGAATCCGGGGTGGGCCATGAAAACAGGCGATGTGTTGATCAGCGGTCTGGGAGCCTTTCTTCCCGACCGCGTTTCCATCGGATGGGCGGTCGAACGGGGGCTGATCGACCGGAGCGCGGCAGAAGAGTACGGAATCACCAGCGTCACGGTCGCGGGCGATATGCCCGCCCCCGAAATGGCGGTGCGGGCCTGCCGGCAGGCGCTCGAACGGGCCGGCCGGAGTCCCTCGTCGCTCAGCTTGGTGCTCTACGTCAGCGTCTGGTACCAAGGCCCGCACGGCTGGTGTCCGCAGTACTACGTGCAGCGGCACACGGGCGCGGGACAGGCCACCGCGGCCGAGGTCAGACAGGGCTGCATGGGGATGTTCTCCGCCCTGGAACTCGCGGCGGCGCATCTCATGGCCTCGGCCGAGCACGAGGCCGCCCTCGTCACCTCCGGCGACAACTTCACCTCGGACCTGCTGGAACGCTGGCGTTTCAGTCCGCATTTCGTCATGGGTGACGCCGGCTCCGCCGTCGTCCTGAGCCGGCGGACAGGTTTCGCCCGGCTCAAATCCATCAACGCGATCACCCTCCCCGAGTACGAGGCCATGCACCGCGGTCCCGGGCCCCTGTTCCCGCCCGGAGCCGGCCTGCCGGGCAAGCTCGACTACGGCGAGTCCAAGCACCGCTGGCTGGACGGCCCGGACCGGGACCCGGCCGGCCCGCTGAAACTCGTGGCGGCGCAGGACGAACTCATCAGCCGCACACTCGACGAAGCCGGCATCACGATGGACGACATCTCCCGCGTCGCCTATGCCAACGGGTCACGGGAACGCGTCGAAGGCCGCGCGATGATACCGCTGGGTCTGCCGATGTCCCTTTCGACATGGGAACAGGGCCGTACCGTCGGCCATATCGGCGCCAGTGACCAGATGGTGGCGCTCGAACAGCTTCTGCTCTCCGGCGAGCTGCGAAGCGGGGACCATTTCCTGATGCTCGGCGTGGGCCCCGGACTGAATATCGCCTGCGCCGTGATCGAGATCATCGAAACTCCGCACTGGTCCTCCGGCCGTCCGGCCACCGCTGTCTGAAAGGGGTCTCATGGATTTCCGCCTGAGTGCCGAACAGCAGGAGCGGTACGCGCGCATGCGGACAGCCGCGCGAGACCTTTCCTCGCCGTCCTCCACCGCCGGATTCCGCGAGGAAATCTGGAGGAAACTGGCCGGCCTCCGATTATTGGGCGCGGCTGTTCCGGAGGAGCACGGCGGTGCGGGCCTGGGCGCTCTCGACACGGCCCTCCTGTACGAGGGGGCGAGCGACGGCGGCGCGGACACCGGAGCGCTCTTCGCCGCGGCGGCCCATCTCTTCGCCTGTGTCCTGCCGGTGCTGGAGTTCGCGCAGCCCCGGACGCGCAAGTCCCTGCTGCCCGGCCTGTGTTCAGGTGAGCTGATAGCGGGAAACGCCATGACGGAGCCCGACGCGGGATCGGACCTCTCCCGGTTGGCGACCCGGGCCACCAGGGTCGACGGCGGATATCTCCTCGACGGGGTCAAGAGCTTCGTCAGCAACGGCCCGGTCGCCGATCTCTACGTCACCTACGCGACGACCGATCCGGACGGCGGTTACTTCGGTTCCACCGCGTTCGCCGTGGACCGCGACTCCCCCGGCCTGGTCGCCGGAGAGCCGATGCCCAAGTCCGGTCTGACCGCCTGCCAGGCCGGCGAGGTGCGGTTCACCCGGTGCTTCGTGCCGGACGACCGGGTGCTGGGCACCCGCGGCCAGGGACAGCCGGTGTTCCAGACGTCGATGTGGTGGGAGCGCTCCTGCCTGTTCGCGATCTATCTGGGCCAGCAGGAACGTCTCATCCGGCGATGCGTCCACCACGTACGGGAACGGCGGCAGTCCGGAAAGCGACTCGCGGACGTCCAGCCGGTCGCGGACCGGCTGGCCGACATGCGGCTGCGGCTGGAGAGCGGCCGGCTCCTGCTCTACCGGGCCTGTACCGAGATCGACGACGGCCAGGACCCCTCCCTGTGGGTCGCCATGGCGAAGCTGGCCGTGTCCGAGGCCGCGGTCGCCACCTCGCTCGACGCCGCCCGGATCTTCGGGGGCCGCGCCTTCCTCACGGAGTACGGGATCGAGGAACAGCTGCGCGACGCCGCTCCCGCCACCACCTTCTCCGGTACATCGGACATCCAACGGCAGCTGATCGCCCGGGAGATGGGGCTGTGAGCCGCTACGGCGACGGGGCTGTGGGCCTCTACCGCCCGGTGGTCGACGCGGCCGCCCGGACACCGGACGCACTCGCGGTCCACGACCTGGCCACCGGCCTCAGTTACGGCGAGCTGGACCGGCGCGCGGACACGTATCTGGCCGCGCTGCGCGGTCGCGGGGTCCGGCCGGGTGACCGCGTCCTGGTGTGGACGGACAAGACGGCCGAAGCGGTGGCCGTCGCGCAGGCGGTGTTACGGTGCGGCGCGGTCCACGTTCCCGTCCCGAGGAGCCACCCCGGCGGACGGGTCGCCCGGATCGCCGCGGACGCCCGCCCGGCGCTGATCGTCACGGACCACGCCGATCGCGTCCACGGCATCGCCTCCATACCCTGCGCGGATCTCTTCCAGGAGGGGAACCGCCGCTCGGGCGGCGCCCACCATCCGGTCCGGCCGGACGACCCGGCGTACATCCTCTACACCTCGGGGTCGACGGGGACGCCGAAGGGCGTCTGCCTCAGCCACGGGAACGCGCTCGCCTTCGTCGACTGGGCCTGCCGGGAGCTGGACCTCACCGCGGCCGACCGGCTCGCCAACCACGCCGGGTTCGGCTTCGACCTGTCCGTCTTCGACCTCTACGGAGCCTTCCGGGCCGGCGCGTCGGTCCATCTCATCGGCGAGACCCTCGGTCAGGCCGCCGAACCGCTGGTCGACTTCCTGCTGGAACGGCGGATCACCGTCTGGTACTCGGTGCCGTCCGTCCTGGTGCTCATGGCCGAGTACGGCGAGCTGCTGGAGCGCGGACCGGGGGCGCTGCGCGCGTGTGTCTTCGCCGGCGAGCGGTTTCCGCTGAAGCCGCTGAAGGACCTGCGCCGCGGCTGGCCCGGGGTGCGCATGCTCAACTGGTACGGCCCGACGGAGACCAACGTGTGCACCTCCTACGAGGTGACGGCGGCCGACCTGACGCGCACCTCGGCCATCCCGATCGGCTCACCCGTCGCCGGGGACAGGGTCGCGCTGGACGACGGCGAGATCGTGGTCAGCGGGCCGACCGTCATGCTCGGCTACTGGGGCGCGGCTCCCCAGGCCGGACCGTACCGTACCGGTGATCTCGGCCGGTACGACGCCGACGGTCTGCTGGAGTACCGGGGGCGCGTCGACGACATGGCGAAGGTCCGCGGCCACCGGATCGAACCGGCCGAGGTGAGCGGCGCACTCGTCGCGCACGCGTCGGTGCGTGACGCGGTGGTGGTCGTCGTGGGCGCCGGTCCCGACGCCCGGTTGCACGCCTTCGTCGTCCCCGAGACCGGCCGTGCGCCCGGGTTCGCGGAGCTGCGACGGCACTGCTCACACCTCCTGCCGCCGTACATGGCCATCGACGCGCTGCACACGGTCGGCGGCTTTCCCCGCACCGCGAACGGGAAGGTCGACCGGGCGGCGCTCGGCCGCCTGGTGGCGCGGGGAGCGGGCGTATGACGGGCGGCGCGTCCTGGGACGCCTTCTGGTCGACGCTGCCGGCCGAACCCGGGGCCGCCCTGTGGGACTCGTCGCCCCGGCTGACCGCGGCACGGCATCTGCCGCTGTTCCGCGGCCACGCCGACCCGACACTGCCCCTGATCGACATCGGGTGCGGCAGCGGACGGCAGACGCGGTGGCTGGGGCGCCACTTCGGACGGGTCGTCGGGCTGGACATCGCCGAGGCCGCGGTCGAGCTGGCCGCAGCGTCGCACGCGGCGCCCAACGTCGCCTACCGCCGCGCCGACCTCCTCGACCGGGACACCGCGGCGGCGCTGCGCGCGGAGTTCGGCGACGTCAACGTCTACCTGCGCGGTGTGCTGCACCAGCTCGCCCCGGACGACCGCACGAGGATGCTGGCGACGATCAGGCTCCTGCTCGGCGGCGCGGGGATCCTGTTCGCCCAGGAACTGACCGAACACACCGGCTGGTACGTCGCCGAGCTGCTCGCCGGCGGTGCGCACCTGCCGAAGACGGCCGGACTGGCGGCCCATTTCGACTTCGGCGCCCGCGTCGCCCCCGCCCACGAAGGGCGCCTGCGGCTGCTGTTCGAAGGAAACGGATTCGACGTCGTCGCCGATGGCGAGATCGCCCTGCACACCACCGAGCGCACCTCCGGCGGGCCTCCGCTGGAGCTGCCGACGAGATACATCGTGGCGCGTGCGTCGGCACCGCTCCGACAACCGGAGGAACCGCAACCATGACGGACCTTGACCGCACGACACTGCTCGACCTGCTGCTCCGCTACGTACGGGAGGAACTCGCGACGGGCCTGCCGTCCGACCTGATCACCGCCGACAGCCGGCTGCTCGAACTGGGGGTGCTGGACTCGGTGCGCACCGCACGCCTGCTGGCGCACATCCGTACCACGTACGGCGTGCGCGTCCCGCCCGTGCACATGACCGGTGAGCACTTCGCCACGCCGGAGACGATCACCGACCTGATCCTGCTGCTCCGCTCGCGGACCGCCGCCCTCTGACACCTCTCTCCGACACCTTCCCCTGACAGGAGAACAGATGACGCACGCCTACGACATCGGCATCATTGGCGGCGGCCCGGCCGGTTCCACCGCCGCGTCCTACCTGGCCAAGGCCGGTCTGTCGGTCGCGGTCTTCGAAGGTGAGTTCTTCCCCCGGGAGCACGTGGGCGAGTCCCTGGTGCCGGCGACCACACCGGTCCTGCTGGAGATCGGCGCGATGGACAAGATCGAGGCGGCGGGCTTTCCGCGCAAGTACGGCGCCGCGTGGACGTCGGCCCACGCGGACGACGTGGACCCGCTCGGCTTCCAGGTCCATGACCACGGCCTGGGCGCCGCCGACGTGCTGTTCAACGAACGCGATCAGCTCGGTGTCGACCGCGACCACACCTTCCACGTCGACCGCGGCCGGTTCGACCACATCCTGCTCAAGCACGCGGAGAGCCTGGGGGCGAAGGTGTTCTCCGGGGTACGGGTGCGCGGTGTGGACTTCACCGACAGCACCCGTCCCGTACTGCGGGTCGGGCTGGGCGGCACGACCACGGAGGTGCCGGTACGGATGGTCGTCGACGCCAGCGGGCGCGGCACCCTCCTGGGACGGCAGCTCAAGGTCAAGGTGCCCGATCCGGTGTTCAACCAGTACGCCGTGCACAGCTGGTTCGAAGGACTCGACCGGGAAGCCCTGGCGAACGACGAGAACCAGGCCGAGTACATCTTCATCCATTTCCTGCCGCTCAGTGACACCTGGGTCTGGCAGATCCCCATCACCGACACGATCACCTCGGTCGGGGTCGTCACCCAGAAGGCGCGGTTCCGGGAGGGCAAGGACGATCTCGAAGGCTTCTTCTGGGACTCCGTGGCCAGCAGGCCCCTGCTGTACGACGCGTTGAAGCAGACCGCGCGGGTCCGTCCGTTCAAGGCCGAGGGCGACTACAGCTACGGCATGCGCAAGGTGTGCGACGACTCGATGGTGATGATCGGCGACGCCGCCCGGTTCGTCGATCCCATCTTCTCCAGCGGTGTCAGCGTCGCCATGAACAGCGCCCGGCTGGCCTGCGCCGACATCATCGCCGCCGCAGAGGCCGGTGATTTCAAGGCCGGACGGTTCGAGAACTACGTGACGAAGCTGCGGCGCGGTGTGTCCAGCTGGTACGAGTTCATCTCCCTCTACTACCGCCTCAACATCCTGTTCACCGCCTTCGTCCAGGACCCCCGCTACCGCATCGACGTCCTGAAACTGCTGCAGGGCGACGTCTACGACGAACAGGAGCCCGTCGCGCTGACGGCGATGCGCGAGTTCGTCGCCGCCGTGGAGGCGGACCCCGGCCACCTCTGGCACCCACTGCTGGGAAAGATGAAGGTGTCGCGCAGCTCGGGTGCGTTGTTCTGACCGTACAACTCGTAGAAGAAAGTGGGGCATCGCCGTGTACGGATCCTGGCTCCCGCGCGTCGCGCGAGGCGTGCCGCCCATACGTGTCACCGGGGCGTCGGCATGAGGCCGGCCAACGTGTTCCTCGCCGGTCTGGGCTGCTGGCTGCCGACCCCCTACGCGGCGTCCGAGGCGGTCGCGGCGGGCCTGTACGACGCCACGGTCTTCGCCGAGAGCGGCCTGCGCGGCGTGCTGGTGGCCGGGCCTGAGGCACCGCCCGACATGGCCGTCCGCGCCGCGCGGACCGCGCTCGGCCGCTCTCCGGGAGGGGCCGCCGCGATCGGTACGGTGCTGCACGGCTCGACGTTCTACCAGGGGCCCGAGATGTGGTCACCGTCCGCCTACATCATGCGGGAACTGGGCATCACGGGGGCCGGCGGCACCGAGATCCGCAACGGGTGCAACAGCATGCTCACCGGCGTCGAAGTGGCCGCCGGCCTGCTGCCGTACCAGCCGGACAGCCGACCGGACATCCTCCTGACCACGGCGGACAACTTCAACTCGCCGTTGATCAACCGGTGGGACAGCGGGCCGATGGGCGTGATCGCCGCCGACGCGGCCAGCTCCGTCGTGATCAGCCCGACCGGCGGCTTCGCCCGTGTCGACGCCGTCGTCTCCCGGGTCTATCCGGAGTTCGAGGCGATGGCGCGCGGCGACGAACCGCTGTTTCCCCCCACGGGATCAACGGGCCGGCGGATCGACACCGTGGAGCGCGCCCAGCAGTTCAACGAGCGGGTGCGTGAGGTCGGTGGGACGAGCGTCGCCGACGGCCTGGCGAAAGCCTGCTCCGACACGGCACTCGCCGCCCTGGACACGGCCGGGATCAAACCCTCCGACCTGCGCTGGGTCCTGGTGCCCAACGGCGACGAGGCGACCACCCGGAACTGTGTCATGGACCCGCTCGGGCTGGACGTGTCCCGGTCGCAGTGGGAGTTCGGCTGCGGGATCGGGCACGCCTCGGCCAGCGACCAGTTCATCGCCCTCGACCATCTGCTGCGCACCGGCCGGCTCGACGCCGGCGACCATGTCCTGCTGTTCGGCGGCGCGCCGGGCTGGTCGGCCGTGGCGGTGGTCCTCACCCTCTGCGCACCGCCGTCCTGGAGCCGGAGTGCGACGGGGCCGACGACGCAGACAGGAGGTGCCGTGTGACGGCGCAGCAGCAGGACCCGGCCGCCCCGCGGCCGATCGCCATCGTGGGGATGGCGTGCGAGTTCCCGGGCGCGCGCGACGTACAGGCGTTCTGGAGGATGCAGCTCGACGGGGTCGATGCCACGTCGGACGTCCCGGCCGACCGCTTCCCCGTCGATGTGTTCCACGATCCCCGCCCGCGGACGCCCGGACGGATCGTCAGCCGCCGCGGCGGCTTCCTGCGCGACATCCGGGGTTTCGACGCCCCGTACTTCGGCATCTCCGGCCGCGAGGCGAGCCATATGGACCCGCAGCAGCGGCTGCTCCTGCAGACCGCCGCGGCGGCCGTGCGGGACGCCGGCCTGACGCCGGACCGGCTCGCGGGGAGCCCGACCGCCGTCGTCGTCGGGCAGCGTACCGCCGAATACTGGGATCTGCTGCGGGCCGCCGGGGCACTGGACATCTACGCCAACACCGGCACGTCGCGCAGCGTCCTGTCCGGCCGGCTGTCGTTCTTCTTCGATCTGCGTGGCCCGAGCACCTCGGTCGACACCGCCTGCTCGTCCTCGCTGGTGGCGGTGGATCAGGCGTGCGCCGCGCTGCGCGGCGGGGAGGCGACCCTCGCCCTGGCCGCGGGGGTCAACCTGGTGATCACACCGGAGGAGAGCATCTCGTTCTCCCAGGCGGACATGTTGTCCGCGGACGGCCGGTGCAAGTTCGGCGCGGCCGGGGCCGACGGCTTCGTGCGCAGCGACGGCGTCGGTGTCGTCGTTCTCAAGACGCTGGCGCGGGCCGAGGCGGACGGCGACCGGATCCACGCGGTCATCCACGGTTCGGCGGTCGAGAACGAGGGCCGCAGCAGCGGATATCTGATGACCCCGTCGGGGACCGCGCAGATCGACGCGATGCGGCACGCCTGCTCCCGCGCCGGTGTCGCCCCGCGGGACGTCGGCTTCGTGGAGGCGCACGGCACCGGTACGCCCACCGGCGACCCGATCGAACTGCGCAGTCTGGACGCGGTGTACGGCACCGGCGCCGACCGCCCGGCCGGGGACCCCGTGCTGGTCGGTTCCGTGAAGACGAACATCGGACACACCGAGGCGGCCGCCGGCATCGCGGGGCTCATCAGGGCCGCGCTGTGCGTGTCGCACGGCGTCGTCCCGCCCAGTCTGCACAGCGGCCGGCTGACCGAGGCGGTGGACTGGGGCAGCATGGCCCTGGAGATCCCGCAGGCGGTCCGGGAGTGGGGCCGGGACGGCGCCCCGCGGTACGCCGCCGTCAGCTCGTTCGGCATCTCCGGCACCAACGCCCATGTCGTCCTCGGCGAGCACCGGCCCGCGGCCGTACCACCACCACCGGCCGGCGAGCCGCGGCCGTACCTGCTCGCCCTGTCCGCCCGGACGCCCGCCGCGCTGGGTGAACTCGCCGCCTCGTACGCGGAGTTCCTCGGGCCGGACGGGGCGGGCCGCCGGCACGCGTTACGTGACGTCAGCTTCAGCACACTGACCCGCAGCGCCCATGACCGGCACCGCATGACCGTACTCGCGACGGAGCACGACCAGGCCGTCCGGCAGCTGCGCGAGGGCCGGCCGATCGTCGCCGCCGCGGCGGGCGCGCGGTGGCGGACCGTTTTCGTGTTCCCCGGGCAGGGCTCCCAGTGGTCCGGGATGGGACGCCGGCTCCTGCGTACCTCGCCGGTCTTCCGGGAGACGGTCGAGGAGTGCGACCGGCATGTCCGGGCCGAGCGCGGCTGGTCGGTGATCGAGCGGCTGACCGCCGACGACGACGGGGCGGACCTGCCGATCGACGTGGTGCAACCACTGCTGTGGGCGGTCGAGGTCGGGCTGGCCGCGCTGTGGCGGTCCTGGGGTGTCGTCCCCGACGTCATGATCGGTCACAGCATGGGCGAGGTCGCCGCCGCCTGCGCCGCGGGCGCGCTCAGCCTGGCCGACGGCGCGGCGGTGATCTGCCGGCGCAGCGCGCTGCTCAGGGAGATCGCCGGCGCCGGGTCCATGGCCGCGGTCGATCTGCCCGCCGACGAGCTGCGGCGGGAGCTCGCGGATGTGCCGGACGTCGACGTCGCGGTGAGCAACGCCCCCCGGCGCAGCATCATCTCGGGCCGGACTCCGACGGTGGAGAAGGTGCTGGCCGCGCTGGCCGAGCGGGATGTCTTCACCCGGACCGTCAAGGTGGACGTGGCCTCGCACAGCAGTCAGGTGGACCCGCTGCTGGACGCGCTGCGCGCCGCCCTGGAGTCGGTCCGGCCCCGCGAGGGTGAGGTACCGCTGCGCTCGACGGTGACCGGGGAGCTGCTGACCGGTGCGGAGCTGGACGCCGGCTACTGGGTGCGCAACCTCCGCGACGAGGTCCGCTTCCACGCGGCCGTCGACGCCGAGACCACCTGTTCCGAGACGGTGGCCGTCGTCGAGATCAGCCCGCACCCGATCCTCGGCGGCGCGGTGAAGGAGTGCCTGCCCGCGGAGCGCGCCGACGACGTCGTGGTGCGGTCGCTGCTGCGCGACACCGACGAACTGACCACGCTGCTGACCTCCGTCGGCATGCTGCACCAGGCCGGATACCCGGTGCGGTACGACGCGCTGTTCGACGGCCCGGCCGCCTATGTGGGGCTGCCCTCCTACCCCTGGCAGCGCGCCGAGTTCTGGTTCGAGCCGATCACCGGAACGCCCGGCCCGGGGACCACGACGGCCGCCCCCGCCGTCCCGGAAAGGCATCCGCTGCTCGGCGCGTACACCGTCCTCGACGACGGCGCGCACCGCTGGGAGGGGCCCGTCGACCTGGAACGCAACGGTTACCTCCTGGACCACCAGGTGCAGGGGCTGGTCATTCTGCCCGGCACGGCGTACCTGGAACTGGCGGTGGCCGCCGCCACAAGGACCGTCGGCGCCGAGGTCGTCGTCGAGCACGTCCACTACGACAAGGCGCTCTTCCTCACCGCCGAGGCCCCGCCGTCGCTGCGGGTGACGCTGCGGCCGGCCGGGCGGGGGTGGGCCTTCGACGTCGCCACCGCCGACGGCGCCGGATGGACCCGCCATGCGCACGGCCGGGTCGAAGAGGCAGTGGCCGGCGCGCGCATGCTCGAACTCCCCGAGGACACCCCCCGGCAGATCGCCGCACGCGTCCAGGACCACTTCACCGGCGCCGAGTTCTACCGCCGGTTCGCGGCCCGCGGCAACGACTGGCACGGCGTCTTCCGGGGCATCGGGCAGGTGTGGCGCGGCGACGGCGAGGCGCTGGCCGAGATCGCCGTCCCGGCCGCTCTCCCCGGCTACGAGCGCCACCACGTGCACCCGGCGGTCCTCGACGCCTGCGGACAGGTCCTCGCGGCCACCCTGCCCGACTCGGACGTGCCCGGCGAGCAGCATGCCTTCGTCCTGGGTTCCCTCGACGCGTTCCGCCGGTACGGGCCGCTGACCGGGACCCTGTACAGCCACGCGGTGCGGCGCGAACTGACGGCCGAGTCGTTCAGCGGTGACGTCGTCGTCCGGGACGAACGGGGCACGCTGCTGGCCGAGTTCCGCGGCCTGCGGATCCGCTGGCTCCTGCGCCGGGAGCAGCCCGGCCGGACCGCCGACTGGCTCTACCGGCCGCGGTGGCTGCCGGCCGCCGTACCCGGGGCGCTGCCGGAACCGGCCGTCGGCTCCTGGCTGGTCTTCGAGGACGAGGACTTCGGGCCGCGGCTCGCCCCGGCGCACGGTGCGCGGATCGCCGTACGGCCCGGGGAGCGGTACGAGCGGGCCGGCGACGGGTCGTACCGCATCGACCCGTCCCGTCGCGACGACTACGTCCGGCTGCTGTACGAGGCCGGCCGTGACCGCCCCGGGGGCGTCGCCGCCGTGGTGCACCTGTGGAGCATGCGCGCGGCCCCTCCGGTGGCGGCGGTGCCGCTGGGCCTCGGCAGCGCGCTGCTGCTGGAGCAGGCGTTGTCCATGACGCGGTGGGACGGCCCGCTGCCCCGGCTCGTGCTCGTCACCCGGGGCGCCGAGACGGTCGTGACGACGGACGGGGCACCGGATCCGGAGCAGTACGCCGTGTGGGGCTTCGGGCGTACGGCGGCGAGCGAGCTGTCCGTCGTCCGGCACACCCTCGTCGATCTGGACCCGGCCCGTGGTGCGGAACAGACGGAGGCGCTGGCCCGGGAGATCGCGACCGCCTGCGGGGGCGAGGACCGGACCGCTGCTGCCGGCGAGGACCAGATCGCGTGGCGGGCGGGCGAGCGGTACGTCCTGCGGCTGCGCCGTACGTCACCGGAGAGCGGTGCCGATGACATCACCGAGATCGTGCCGGCCCGCGACCCCGGCGCGGGCCCGGTGCGCGCGGTGGCCGCGGCGCGGCCCCCGGCCGCCGACGAGGTGCAGATCGCCTCGGCGTACGGCGGCGTCGGATTCCGCGACGCGCGGCGAGCGGCCGGGGGCCGTCCGGACCGGGACGACGACGACCGGCCGGGCCAGGAGACCTCCGGCGTGGTGACGGCCATCGGTGCCGACGTAAGGGGGCTGGCCGTGGGCGACCGCGTGGTCGCCGTCGCCCGCCCCGGGCCGGCCACACGGGTCCTCGCCGATCGCCGGCTGACCCACCGCCTGCCCGACGGGCTCGGGCTCGCCGAGGCCGCCACCGTACCGATCCCCTATCTGACCGCCTGGTACGGCCTGATGGAGCTGGCCGCGCTCCGCGCAGGGGAGAAGGTCCTCATCCACTCGGCCACGGGCGGCATCGGGCTCGCCGCGATCCAGGTGGCCCGGCGGTGCGGCGCCGAGATCTTCGCCACCGCGGGCAGCGAGCGGCGGCGGGCCCTGTTGCGCACCATGGGCGTCACCCATGTCGCCGACTCCCGGGGCGACTTCGCGGGCCCGCTGCTGGCCGGGACCCGGGGCACCGGGATGGACGTCATCCTCAACTCGCTGCCCGGGGCGGCCGTCGAGCAGAACCTCGGCATGCTCGCACCGTACGGGCGCTACGTGGAGCTGGCCGAGCCGGACCCGGCGGACGGCCGACCGGCCGGTCCCAGTGGCCTGCCGCGCAACAGTTCCTTCCAGGTCCTCGACATCGCCGCCTTCTGCCGCGAGCGTCCGGAGCGGGCCGGGGCACTGCTCGGCCGCGTGCTGCGCCTGATCGCGGCCGGCGAACTCGCGCCGCTGCCGGCCGAGGTGTACCCACTGGACGCCGTCGGCCAGGCGTTCGACGACCTGCTGGGGGCCCGGCACATCGGCCGGGTGCTCATCGACCTGCGGACCACCGCCCCGGCGGTCCCGCCGGCGCCCGAGCCGACCCGGATGCGGCCGGACGCCACCTATCTCGTGACCGGCGGCGCGGGCGGCATCGGCTCCGGACTGGCCCACTGGCTCGTCGCGCGGGGCGCCCGGCACCTGCTGCTCACGGGCCGCACGGTGCCCGGTGCGGCCTCGCCGTCGGGAGATGACATCGCCGGCCTGCTGGAGGAACTGCGAGGCCAGGACGTCGAGGTGCAGTATGCCCCGGTGGACGCGGCGGACCAGCGGTCGATGCGCCGACTGGTCGAGCACCGCCGCGCCGCCGGACATCCGGCGGTCCGGGGCGTCTTCCACACCGCCGGTGTGTTCCTGTACAAGCCGATCGGCGACACCACCCTGCGGGACCTGCACACCGTACTGAGGCCGAAGGTCGAGGGCGCCCGCGCCCTCGACCGTCTCTTCGAGGACGGCCTCGACCACTTCGTCCTGTTCTCCTCCGGGAACGCCCTGCTCGCCTCGCCCCACGTCGCGGCGGCCGCCGCGGCCAACGCGGGCCTCGACGCGATCGCCCGCGGCCGCCGCAGCCGCGGCCGGGCGGCGCTCTCCGTGAACTGGGGCTTCTGGACCGACCGGGGCATGGCCGCGCGGGCGGGTACCGATCTTGGACGGAACCTGATCCCCCGGGGCATGACCGGGTTCACCGCGGAGGCGGGGTTCGAGATACTGGACCACCTGCTGGCGACGGGCGCCGAGGACACCGTCGTCATGCCGGTGGACTGGGCACAGTGGCGGGCCGCGTACCCGGTAGCGGCCGCGTCCCCGTTCCTGCGGGACGTCGTCGACGACACACCCGCGCCCCGTGTCCTCACGGCCCCGCCCGCTCTCCCGACGACGTCGTGGACCGGATCGGGGACAGGGTCGGGGACCGGGCGGGCGGCAACCGACGAGGCGGACCGCACGACCGGTACGGACCGAACGACGGGTGCGGATCGGGCGGCCGGTACGGACCGCACGACCGGTACGGTGGCACCGTCCGCGGACCGGGCGGAGCTGTTCCGGGCCGGGGTCGCCGCCATCCTGCGCGTCGACTCCGGGCACCTCGACCCGAACCTGGATCTGACCAGCCAGGGACTCGACTCGCTGATGGCGGCTCAGCTGCGGCAGGAGGTGCAGCGCTCGCACGGGGTGCTGCTGCCGGTCGGCAAGATCCTCAGCCGGGCCACGCTGCGTGAGCTGACGGACCACCTGCTCGACGCGGCCCGACCGGAGGGGAAGAGAGTGGTGGGGTGATGAGGTGACCGCAGGAGAAATAGCGGGCGCGGCAGCCGATTCGGCCCGCGCACGGCCCCACCCCGACCAGGAACAGGAGAACCCCACCATCTCTGATCAGCCCTCACCATGCGTGTTCTGCGCCATCGCAGCCGGGGAAGCACCAGCCACCTTCGTGAGGGAGTGGCCGGACGTGATCGCCATCCGGCCGCTGGGCGGGGTGAACGAGGGCCACGCCCTGGTCATCCCCCGTGCCCACGTCACGGACGCAGGCGTCGACTTCGCGGTCTCCGCCCGTACGATGGCCTGTGCCGCCGAGCTGATGGCCGAACACCAGGACGCGAACATCATCACGTCGAAGGGCTCCGCGGCGACGCAGAGCGTCTTCCACCTCCACTTGCACGTGGTGCCTCGCGAGGCCGGCGACGGCCTGCCCTTGCCATGGACACCTCGGCAGGAGGCCGCACAGAAGGCCGGAGGCACTCGGTGACGAGCGACAACCTCACCATCGTCTTCGCCCGCGAGCCCATCCCGGCCTCCGGCCCGAAGGTCTTCCTCGCCGGTCCCACTCCACGTGCCGACGACGTCGAGTCCTGGCGGCCCTCCGCCATCAGGGAACTTTCCGCTCAGTGGGCCGGCGAGCAGCCGCTGACCGTGCTCACCCCCGAGTCCAGGGGAGGAAGGTACGCCCAGCACTACGACGACCAGGTCGGCTGGGAGACCGATGCCCGCGCCGCCGCCGACGCCATCCTCTTCTGGATCCCCCGAGACCTGCGCACCCTGCCGGGCTTCACCACCAACGTCGAGTTCGGGCTCGACGTTGCCACCGGCCGTGCGGTCCTGGGCTGCCCGCCGACCTGTCCCAACCCCGAACGCAACCGTTACCTGATCTACGTCGCCGAGCGCCACGGCGTCCCGGTGCTCGACACGCTCGCCGAGACCGTAACTGCCGCTCTGGACATCATCGTTGCCCACCCGCCGGTCGATACGGACCTGCACCGACCATCCGTGGGTTCCGACCCCAGGGGCGGCTCGGAAGCCCGGTCCACGGTCCTCCCGGAAGCCACCGATCAGGTACAGTAGCGGCTGGCCCCTCACGTGGCGCCACCTGACTGAACTCCCCCAGAGCCTGCCGGCAGCAAGGGTAGGTCGGCTCTGGCGGGTACGTGGGGGGTTCTGTGTTTCCGTGATGTTGTCAGTGGCCGCGCGCGAGCTGCGCCTCGGCTGCGCCGCGGGACAGCGGCGAAGGGGGCGGTACGGCGGTGTGCCTCCCGGCTGCGAGGATGCCTGCACTTCCGGTGCCCCGGACGCGCCGTTCAGCGCGCTTCCCGGGGCACCGGAGGAGACGCCGATGTCAAGCGGGGTTCAAGGTGTTCGACTCCGGGGAGCCCGACCGGGGTGCGAGGGTGCGCGGGTCGGCGGGGACGTAGACGGGTGCGTCGGTCTGGTAGAAAAGATCGATGTCGGCCTCCTCGCCTCCGACGATCAGTGTGTCCCAGGCGCCGCTGGCCTGCAGCGTCCGCAAGGTCGCCGGTGCGAGAGCGGAGAGATGGTCGCGCAGCTCCTGATCGGTGGGCATGCCGGGAAGGCGGGACGCGAGGCGATCACGAATCGCCTGCATGCGCTCCAACAGGGCTTCCAGGTCGGGCTGTTCCGCCGAGGAGTCGGCGACAGGACCGGGTGCCGCCTGCTGCTCCGTGCTCCGGGCGATGACGTCCTTGATGGCGTGCGAGGCGCCCTGCTCGTCGGTGGTGACCATGGCGTTCCAGGCGCGGCTCTTGTGGCGGTACTGGAGCATGGACATCGCGGCCTCGTGCCGGATGAAGTCGGCATCGCGCAACGGTCGGCCCTGCCAGGTGCGGCTGAGTGAGCGGGCCAGTGAAGTCGCCGAGGCGATACCGCTGTTGAGGCCGCGGCCGGGCCAGAAGTGGATGGCGTTGGCCGCGTCGCCCAGCAGGAAGCCGTAGGTCCCTGGGCTGCTCGACGTGGGACTGTGGAGCTGGGCGGTGAAGCGGGGGCGCTGCACCATGTCCAGCCTGAACGACGTGATCGCGCTGAGGTCGTCCTCGGCCACACCGAACAGCTTGAGACCTTCCCGGATCCGCTTCCACAGGGGCGAGCCGCGCAGCAGGGCAGGCAGGAAGAGCGTGCCGTGGGTGGGACAGACGAACTCGTTGTCCTCATGACGGCCCATCACACAGGGGCGTGCGGCGATGCATTCCTCGAAGACCTGACGGACGGGATCGATACCGATCACGTTCTTGGTCTCCTCGCGCGTGAGCCTCATGTTCAGGAAGCCCTCGCCGTGCAGCGAGTTGAGCAGGAACCTGTTCTGCGAGACGGTCAGCAGGACACTCATCGGGTCGCTGAGCGGTGACTTGACCTTCAGTCCCAGCACCACGTCCTGGAGGTGTTCGCCGTCGAGGGAGTACACGGAGGCGTCGGCCGCACCGAAACGGTCACCGTAGTACTCGCGCGTGCGGGATCGTCCGCCGTCACAGATGGCCAGGACGTGCTGGGAGGAGAGCCGGTGTTCGTCCTCCTGCGGGTCGAACCGCTTCGGCACGAGCCGGATGGACGGCTTGGTGTTGGCCAGCTTCAGCAGCCGGTCCTCGACAGAGGCGATCGGAATGTTGCGCGGGGGTCTGCCGTCGACCGAGTCCGGCCCGACGGGCCACATCTCCGAGAAGCCGCCCGAGTCGAAGAGCGCGGACTGCATCTCCTCGGTCAGAGCCAGGTACTGCCTGCTCTGGATGGTCACGACCTGCTGCCGGCGGACGTTGCCGTGCGACGCGTCCTTCCACACCACGGTCGAGCCGGACGTCAGCCAACGCCCGTCGTGGACGGTGATGCTCACACGCCCCTCCAGCGCGCTCTCCAGCATCAGGGCGAAGGCCAGACCGACCGGGCCGCCGCCGACGACCGTGACACGCAGATCGTCCGGGTTCGCCGGGGCGCTCGACCGGGGCAGGTCGATCTGGGAGACATCGAAGACCGTCTCCATGGCCTCCTGTGTCTCGAACACGAAGGTCTCGTCCCCGATCCGGATGACGTCACCCGGGCTCAGGACATGCCGTGCGACGCGCCGTTCGTTGACGTAGGTGCCGTTTCTGCTGTCGCGGTCGTGCAGGACGCGTGCGTCACCCTCCACCACGATCTCGGCGTGCAGACGGGAGGCGCTGGTGCTGACGATGATCACATCGTTGTCGCTCTTGCGTCCGAACCGCAGAGGTGCGGTGCCCAGAACCACACTCTGACCGGTGAAGGGACCTGTGCGTCCCACGATGACCGACGTCACTCGTACTCCTTGGATACATGCTGTGGTGCCTGGGTGGGCCCCGCGCGACGCGGCGGCTCCGGGGTAGGACGAGATGACCCGCCGGCCGAATGCCCCCGAGGCGCGATCGGTTCGACGGGTCCTGGCTTCCAGGACGGAAGGGACCTGACGGTCCGGGAGCGGGCTGCTCCCGGACCGTCACTGGCAAGTGATGGAGAACGGGACCGTGTCGGACACGGTCTGGGTGGATGCCTTGAACTCCACACCCATGGCGGTCGACAGCGTCCCCGCCTCCGCCCAGGTCGTCACACGCACCGTCTCCTGATGGGTGCGCGGACCGCCCTCCACGAACGACAGCGCACGCCAGGTGCGGTCGACCACCTGCCCTCCCGTCGACACCCATCGGTAGGTGAACCGCGCGGGCAGTTCCGTCGCCTCGAAGGTGGCGGTGAAGGACGGGGCCTGCCCCTCGGGCGTCGGGCAACTGCCCGCGTACGTCAGGTTCTCTCCGGTGACCGACACCTTGACCGGCAGATCGGCCGCCGTGGCCGTTTCATCGCTTCCCGCGACGGTGTCCGGATTCTGTGGTGAGGGGGAGCCGGAACCCGCCGTGGGCACCCCGTTGTCCCCCTGATCCGTGTCCCCGCTCGTCAGGGCGTACCCGAGCCCGCCCAGCAGCAGGACGAGGGCGCTTCCCGCCGCCACCAGGGCGTACAGGGTGCGCCGGCTGCGTTGTGGCGTACCGGGCGGCGTGGCGGCCGCGGTCGCGGGCGCGGGCATCGCGGCGGTGGAGGCCATGGGTGCGGCGACGGGGTGGGGCGGCGGCCCCTGCGGTGCGACCGGGGGCGGGGAGACGGCTGCCGGGGAAGACGCCACCGGGGGCGGGGAGACGGCTGCCGGAGGAGATGCGGCCGTGGGCGTGTGAGCGACGGTGGCCGGAGCGGTTGGGGCCGGAGCGGTTGAGGCCGATGTCCCGCCGGTCCCGGCCGATGTCCCGGTCGGCGCGTCAGTGCGTGTCTCGGTGGTGACGGTGGGTACGTCCGTGGTGGCCGTCTCCACATCGTCGTGGGACTGCGTGGGTGCGTCGGTGCCCACGCCCTCCGTCGGCAGATCGACGGTGTCCGTCGCCGTGAGGTCGGCCCCCGGCGTACCGCCCGCGGCCACGAGCCGCAGGTCCTCCGCCGTCCGCGCGAGCGAGGTCCGTTGGTCCGGGTCCTTGCGCAACAGGCCCTCGATGACGGGGACGAGCGCTCCGGCCCGGTGCGGGACGGACGGTTCGTCGTCGACGACGGCGCGCAGGGTGGTCAGGGCGCTGCTGTGCCGGAAGGGCGAACGGCCCTGGACGGCGGCGTAGAGCAGCACGCCGAGGGACCACAGGTCCGAGGCGGGGCCCGGCATGCGGCCCAGTGCCCGTTCCGGGGCGAGGTACTCGGGGGATCCGACGACCTCACCGGTCATCGTCAGGGCCGAGTCCCCCTGGATCACGGCGATCCCGAAGTCGCTGAGAACGACCCGGCCGTCGTCGGCGAGCAGGACATTGGCCGGCTTTACGTCACGGTGCAGCACCCCGGCCTCGTGTGCGGCCTGGAGCGCGGCCAGGACCTCCGCGCCGATCCGCGCGGCCTCCCGCGGTGCCAGCGCACCCTCCGCCTGCAACCGGTCGGCGAGTGACCGGCCGCGCACCAGCTCCATCACGATCCACGGGCGGCCCTCGTCGTTGACCACGTCATGGACGGTGATCACGTTGCGGGCGGTGACGCGCGCCGCGGCCCACGCCTCGCGCTCCAGCCGCGTGTACAGACGCTCCACCTTGGCACTGGGCAGCCCGGCCGGAGCCCGGACCTCCTTGACGGCGACCTCCCGGTGCAGCACCTCGTCGCGGGCGCGCCACACGGTGCCCATGCCGC
Source organism: Streptomyces sp. NPDC056987 (assembly GCF_042673865.1). Classification (NCBI taxonomy): domain Bacteria; kingdom Bacillati; phylum Actinomycetota; class Actinomycetes; order Kitasatosporales; family Streptomycetaceae; genus Streptomyces; species Streptomyces sp. NPDC056987. The sequence continues at coordinate 3,068 of NZ_JBHURV010000035.1, read as the reverse complement.
CTTCCCCGAGAGGGGCGAGCAGACGGTAGCGGCCGGCCACGACCCGGTCAGTGCTCCTGCCCGGGGATGCGATGTCCTCGGGCCGAGCCGGGACTTCCCGCCCCTGATCCTCGGGAACGGGCGGATCCGCCCGGACGTCTCCCGCCTGATCGGATGTCATTGCTCCGCCACTCCTGTTCTCCCCTGCTCGCGAGGGCCCCCGACGCCGGTGGACCAGCCATCCCCCATGCGTCGTGACACTCCCGCTCCCCATCGCATGACCGTCAACTGTCCTACGGCAAGGGCCTGTTGGTTTTGGTAGCTTAACAACGGATCCGGTGGACGCGGCTGCCGGTCTCGCCGCCGGCACCCCGTGCCGCCCCGGAGAACACGAACCGCCGCCTCGACGAGCGAGCGTGGCCACCGTCAAAGGTTTCTCTCGTCAGCAGTTCCTCTGCCAAGGCACCGCATAGGAGCTGCCGACTTCATACACCCCTGGCGTGGAAACTTTGAAACGGGTCCAGTCACCGTCACGCTCGACACAACCAGCGCTGGTGCGCAACCAGGGGGAATACGGGATACGCAACTTCACCATGCCAGGTTCGGGAACTCGTACCGTCATGCTCGCATTGTCGCTGCTGACGACCGACGCGTCCGCACCTGAGACAATTGACCTGGCACCCTTCACCCGATAAATCCGCCACTGGGAGTCACGCCATACCGGCTCCAGCCAGCTCGGCCCGCTGCGAACGAGCGCGGCTTCGTCTTGTGCCGCCCAGTCGGGCTCACCCTCCGGCAGGACGACATAACCCACCGCCCACTTGTCGAGCCATGCGCGATATTCCCCGATCGTGAACCGGTTCTCGTAGAAAAGGCCCCCACGTTCCACATCGAGCTGACGATTCCACCCCCGCGCCAGATTCACGTGAGGACCGAGCACGGTGGTTTCGCGATGATTGACAGCAGGCACCACCTCCACACGCGTACGGTCCGCGTGCAAACGGTCGAGCGCTTTCAGTACACCGTGCGGGCGGGACGCCCATGACGGCACAGGTGTCGACATATTGAGCACATGGACAGCGTGTGCCGTCACCCACTGCACAGAAAGAGCGAGGGAAAGCCCGACGGCCACCCCTGACACCATTCGAACGCCGCGCTCAAGTAGCACGCAGAGAAGCAACGGAGGCCCGAACAGTTCAGCGAGACGGATTACGTTGGAACCGACAGGCGAAGAAATCAGCCCGGTCAGAACCACACCTGACGCATAAACCGCGGAGCCGAAACGCAGAGTCCTCCACTCCCGTGGCGCCAGCAGCGCCAGAACGATTCCGAAGAGGGTCGGCTTCCACATATCGCCCATCGCCATGGGCATGACGCCACTGAAAGGAAAGAGCAAGGTCGTCAAGGCGACCACTGCCACGGGCGGTGCACAGACAGCGGCAGCTCTTCCCATGTCCCGGTTCAAGAGCCACCCTGCCCCAAGAACCAGGAGGAACAGCCCTGCGACGGGACTGGCCAGAGTCGCCAGGGCACTGAACGCCGATGCCAGGACCAAGCGTCGACTGGAACCTGCCAGGCAGAGACAGGACACCAGTGCCAGAGCCACGCCCAGCGCGAAAGTCGAGCGCCCCGAGGCGACATTCGCCCAGAGGGACAGGACCGCCAGGAGTGCAGGCCACAGCGGACGGCTCACCCCGCTGCGCACGAACACACGCCCCACGAACCACGAGGCGATGATTCCCGCCCCCGCGGTGACAGTCCGCACACCGAGAAGAGCCATCAACTGCGGTGCGATGACACTGTAGTTCCCGACATGGATGCCCCCGTACCAGCCCAGACTGTAAGGGGAACCGGGGTGCCGGGAGACGAAATCCGCCCAGGAAATCTGTGCGGCGAGATCACCGCCGCCTGTTGCCAGATACGCGGCCCATACCGCGTACAGCGGCAGGGCTACGGCGGTGGCCGCAATGGGGACGTAATGTTGGCGCCAGTGCCTACGCGCCCACGCGAATCTGCCGGCATGAACACTAGCTACAGGCAGTTGGACATCTACAGGCAGTTGGGCCGCCGAGACGGAGGGAGGCGATCGCCGTCCGTTCAGCATTTCCCGCAGAACTCTTGTGGTTTTTACCGGCGCCTGGTGTTCGCCGACGGAGCCACGTTCATCAACGGACATCGGCGACAGGGCCTTTCAGCAGTGGCGAAGACACTCCGCCAGCGTGCCCGGCCCTCGCTGACCGGTTGCTGACCCAACCTGACCGGCCGATCAGGAAGGCGGGCCGGCAATGTGCGAGGCTGCACCGCATGCGCATCCTGGTGGTCGAAGACGAGGTGGACCTCGTGCACACCCTGCACACCGGTGGACGGCGCGTTCCAGCGGCAGTCCCTGCAGACCGTACGGAGTACCGGCTACCGGCCGGTGGACGACCGTGAACGCGACTGAGCCACGACTCCGCTGGTGGCCGCGTTCGGTACGGGTCCGCACGGCCCTGGCCACCGCCTCGGCCGCCGCCGTCATCCTGGCCGGCATCGGATGGTGGCTGCACCACGACGTCTACCGCCAGAGCACGCAGATCGCCGAAAACCGAGCCCGACCACAACTCTTCGCTCTCGTCGATCAGTTGAACGAGGGTATGGTTCCCGTTCGCACAAGCTCCGTGCCGTACGAGGTCGTCGCGACCGGTCGAAGCAGCGCTGTCGCCTTCGGCGGTGGCATGGAGGAATTCGATCCCGGCACCCGCCATGTGCTGCCCGCCCCGACGAAGGGCGAGATGCCCGCCCCGCCGGATGACGGGCCGGACTGGGGCTATACGACCTATCCCCTGCGCATACCGGGGCGCCACGACGCCGAGCCCTGGGACCTGTTCGGCAAGGACGGGGGAACCTACCTGGTCATGTACGACGACATCAGGGCCGATGAACTGAGCGGCGACCAGGTCGCCGCTCTGGGTGTCGCCTCCGACGCCACACTGCGGGTCTATGTGGTGGTGCTCACGCACACAGCCGAGGCGATCACCGAGACCATCGACCGCCTGCTGCTGCGGGCCGGACTCGTCAGCCTCGTACTGATCGCGGCCGCCGCCTACTTC